>JALVEX010000426.1 GCA_027030435.1 Paracoccaceae bacterium | reverse complement strand
GGTGACGGACGAGGATCTCTCCTCGCGCTACCACACCGCCTGCGATCCCCGCCTCAACGCCAGCCAGTCGCTCGAACTCGCCTTCCTCGTGGCCGAAGAGCTCTCGGATCTGCGCGCCGCCCGCGCCGCCGAGGCCGTCTGAGCGGCGCGGCCCCTTCATCTTGGCGGAAATACTCTGCGGGGGTGAATTGCCCGCAAGGGCAAGAGGGGGCGCAAGGCCCCCTGCGCCGGTGGCCTACAAGTCCAGCTCCACCCAGATCGGCACGTGATCGGAGGGCTTCTCGCGCGCCCGCATCTCCTTTTCCACCCGGCAATCCAGAAGCCTGTCGGCGCATTGGGGCGTCAGCAGGTGATGATCGATGCGGATGCCGTTGTTCCTGCGCCAGGCGCCGGCCTGGTAATCCCAGAAGGTATAGATCCCGGGCGCATCGGTGATGGCGCGCAGCGCGTCCGTATAGCCGAGATTGAGGATTTCGCGGAATTTGGCCCGCGTTTCGGGCAGGAAAAGCGCGTCCTTCACCCAGAGCTGCGGATTGGCCGCGTCCTTCGGCTCCGGGATCACGTTCCAGTCGCCGCCCATCAGCGCCGTTTCCTCGCCCTTCAGGAATGCGCGCGCATGGGCCTTCAGGCGATCCATCCAGGCGAGTTTGTAATCGTATTTCGGCCCCGGCGCCGGGTTGCCGTTCGGCGCATAGAGGCAGCAGACCCTGAGCGCCCGCTCGCCCACCACCGTGGCCTCGATCCAGCGCGCCTGATGATCCTCCGGATCCCCCGGCAGGCCGCGCCGCACATCCTCGAGCGGCAGCTTCGAGAGGATCGCAACGCCGTTGAATCCCTTCTGGCCGTGGGTTTCCAGATTGTAGCCCAGATCCTCGATCGGTTCGCGCGGGAAGGTTTCATCGCTGGACTTCAGCTCCTGCAGCAGCGCCACGTCGGGGGCTTCGTCCGAAAGCCATTCCAGTAGGAGCGGCAGGCGCGCCTTGATGCCGTTGATGTTCCAGCTTGCGATCTTCATCACTTCTCCGGGGATTGCCTCTGGGCATGTGCCACATCCAGCCACAGATAGAGGCTGAGAACAAGAACGATCATCAGATCGGCGGCAAAGAGAATATCGCTGAGGAAATGGCGCCCGGCCATCACCCGCATGAGCCCGCCCCAGAGCGCATAGGCGCCAAGCGCGAGCGCGAAGGGGGCGCGCCATCGCCGGGCGATGCGCGGCGCGATCACGAGCCAGGCCACCAGCGCCACCGTCACCGCTCCCGCCGCCTCGCCGGAAACGAAGCTGCAGTTGCGCACGCATTGATCGGTCGGCAGCACGGGGGGGGTGAACGCCGCCGTGCCGCCGAATTCATGCACCGATTGCGGCCGCGCCCGGCCCCAGTAATTCTTCAGGATGCCGTTCACCAGAAGGCCGGGGCCAAGGGCGAAGGAGAGGAAGGCGAAGAGCCAGACCCGCACCTGCCCCTGCCGTCCGTTCCCCCGCCGCCCGCGCAGGAGCGCGATCACCAGCATCGCAAGGCTCGCCGCCGCCGCGATCAGGATCGAATCCCACACGATCATCCGCATCACCTGCCAGATCCTGCCCGAATAGGGGAAATGCCC
>JALVEX010000425.1 GCA_027030435.1 Paracoccaceae bacterium | reverse complement strand
TGAAGCCCCGCCTGGATGACGCCAAGGGTGATCGGATCAAGCGCCATCTTCCGCCCCTCCGATGGTGATGAGGAGATTGCCCTGCCGATCGCCCACGCAAAGATCGCCGGGCTCGATCAGGATGGTGGTGTCCATCTGTTCGATCACGGCGGGACCGGTGATCCTGGCATTGAGCGGCAGGAGATCGCGCCGGTAGATCGCGGTTTCGTGCCAGAGCCCGTTGAGGCGCACCGGGCGGCGGCCCGTCTGTGCTTCCCCGAGGCTATCCTTCCTGCCTTCGGGGCGGATCAGCGCCGTGAGATCGAGCGGCGGGCGGGTGCCGATCACGGAGGTGTTCACATTGACGAGATTGGCCCGGATTTCCGGCAGTTCGACCTTGAATCGCTTCAGATAGGCGCTCTCGAAGCGGGCCTGCAATTCGCGCCGCGTGGGAGTGGGGCCATCGAGAGGCACGCGCAGAAGATGCGTCTGGCCGATGAACTGCATGTCCACGCTGTGAAGATGGCGGATATCCTTCACTCCGATGCTTTCCCGGCCGATCAGCGCCTCGCCCCTGCGGCGCTGATCGGCGATGATTTCGTGAAGCCCGGCCTCATCCACCGCATCGAGCGGGCGGTTCAGTGTGCGCACGAAATCATGGCGCAGATCGGCAACGGCGCAGCCGATGGCATTGGTGATGCCGGGGCGCGGCGGCACCAGCACGCGCGGCACGCCAAGCTCGCGCGCCAGAGCGGCCGCGTGCAGGGGGCCGGCGCCTCCGAAGGCAAAGAGCGCGAAATCGCGCGGATCGGCGCCGAGCGAAAGCGATACCATGCGGATCGCACCGGCCATATGGGTATTTGCCACGCGGATGACGGCTTCCGCCGCTTCCACCGGGGAAAGCCCGAGCGGATCGGCGAGGCGGGCGGCGAAAATGCTTTCCACCCTGGCGCGCAAGGCATCCGCCTCCTCCGCCGCGCCTTTCGTGCCGGGGGGCGGGGCAAGCCGGCCCAGAAGCAGATTCGCATCCGAAATCGTGGGCGCCTCGCCGCCCCGGCCATAGCAGATCGGCCCCGGATCCGCCCCGGCGCTCTCGGGCCCCACTTCTAGAAGCCCGGCCGCATTCACCCGGGCGATCGAGCCGCCGCCGGCCCCTACCGTGCGCACATCCACCATCGGCACATGGATCGGCATCGCATATTCGATCTCGATCTCCCCCGATACGCCCGGCTCGCCATCTCGGATGAGCGCCACATCGGTGGAGGTGCCGCCCATGTCGTAGGTGATGAGGTTGGTGATGCCGGCCTGCCGGCCGGTCCAGGCGGCGGCCATCACGCCCGAGGCGGGGCCTGACATCACGGTTTTCACGGCTTCGCGCCCCACCGATGCAGCCCCGACCATGCCGCCGTTGCCATTGACGATCAGCAGTTCGCGCCGATAGCCGCGCTCGCCAAGCGCGGAGGCAAGGTGTTCGACATAGCGCTCGATGAGGGGGCGCACGGAGGCGTTGACAGCCGCAGTCACCCCCCGCTCGAATTCCCGCGCTTCGGACAGGATCTCATGGGCGAGTGTGATGTGATCGTTGGGCCATAGGCGGGCGATGATCTCGCCGGCGCGTTTCTCA
>JALVEX010000424.1 GCA_027030435.1 Paracoccaceae bacterium | reverse complement strand
CTGGGGGCGGGGGCGGCCGGGGTGGCATATAGAATGCTCGGCGATGTCCTACGAGCTTCTCGGGCCACGCTTCGATATCCACGGCGGCGGCAATGATCTGATGTTCCCCCACCACGAAAACGAGATCGCGCAAAGCTGCTGCGCCCATCCCGCGCCGCCGGGTGAGGAATGCTTTGCAAGATACTGGCTGCACAATGAAATGCTGCAGGTGGAGGGGAAGAAGATGTCGAAATCGCTCGGCAATTTCTTCACCGTGCGCGATCTTCTCGATCAGGGCGTGCCGGGCGAGGTGATCCGCTTCGTGATGCTTTCGACCCACTATCGCAAGCCGATGGACTGGACGGAGAAGAAGGCGCAGGAGGCGAAAAAGATATTGAGAGACTGGGCGCATCTGACATTGGAGGCAGAGCCTTCAGAACCGGATGAAGAAGTGGTCGCCGCTCTCGCCGATGATCTAAACACGCCGGAAGCTCTGTCAGAACTTGCCGCCCTGTATAAGGAAGGAAATGCAGAGGCACTTCTAGCGAGTGCCAAATTGCTTGGCTTCGATTTGAAAAGGATATCAGAAAAAGATTGGGCCCGCCTTTTCGAGTATGAGGATCCGGGCGGTAGAATACTGGAAGAAGGAAAGGATTATCTGCCATCGGCTGGAGTAAAATGCTGGGGAGAAATTTCTGACGATCTGCGAAATGAAACAATTCAACTTGTACGCAGATGGCTAGCCTATCGGCGAGAAAAGAATTGGGAGAACGCTGATCGCCTTAGGCAGGAAGCGCAACAATTGGGAATTCAATTGCGCTCCTTTCGTTCGCCAAATGGCATTAATGCTGGAAACGCCACTTTGCAGGACACCAGCATTGATGTGAACAAAGTAAAGGCTTTGAAATGATTCCTTCAGCAACAGAGGGCCGCGCCCGGCCCTGGGGGGGCGTGAAGCGCCCTCCCGTGGGGAGGGTCGGGCGCTGCCCGGCGATGCCGGGCGGATCGGCTGAAACGGAGGGCCTTCCATGAGCCGCGAACGCCTCTATATCTACGATACCACCCTGCGCGACGGCCAGCAGACCCAGGGCGTGCAGTTCTCGCTTGGCGAAAAGCGCCGCATCGCGGAGATGCTCGATGCGCTAGGCGTCGATTACATCGAGGGCGGCTGGCCCGGCGCCAACCCCACCGACAGCGGCTTTTTCGAAAACGCCCCCCAAACCCGCGCCACCATGACGGCCTTCGGCATGACCAAGCGCGCCGGCCGCTCGGCGGAGAATGACGACGTTCTGGCGGCGGTGATGAATGCGGGCACCAAGGCCGTCTGCCTCGTGGGTAAGACCCATGATTTCCACGTGAAAACCGCGCTCGGCATCTCGCTCGAGGAAAATCTCGAAAACATCCGCGCCTCGATCGCCCATCTCGTGGCATCGGGGCGTGAGGCGCTGTTTGACGCCGAGCATTTCTTCGACGGCTGGAAGGCCGACCGCGCTTACGCGCTTTCCTGCCTCGAGGCCGCCCATGCGGCCGGCGCGCGCTGGATCGTCCTGTGCGATACCAACGGCGGCGCGCTCCCCGAAGAGGTGCGCCGCATCACCGCCGATGTGATCGTCGCCGGCATCCCC
>JALVEX010000423.1 GCA_027030435.1 Paracoccaceae bacterium | reverse complement strand
GCCGCAGCGATGAAAAGGGCCGCGGCGATGGTCGCTGTCATCCTGTTCCTGATGGTCATTCGTGCATCTCCTTGTGTTCCGATTTTCGAAGGCGATCATCCGCCTTCATGTAACAGGAGGCGCGGGGGCGGGGATTATTCCCCCTCATCCGCGCCCCCGCCCCACATGGGCCGAAACGCGCAATCCCTTGCCGAAGCCGCCTGCGTGCAGAGGCGATCTTCAGCCGAAAAAGCCCGCCCGCCCGGCTTCGGCGGGAAACCCCGCCTTGCGGGCCGCACGCACGGGCGCGCATCCTCGCCGGAGAGCGTGACCAGTAACGTAACCCGCGCGGAGGCCCGGAGCATGAACATCCATTCCCGAGATGGCGAGAGCGAACTCACCTGCCTCATTCCTCAGCTTGAGAGGCTGGCCCGCATCCTCGCGCCCAGCCCCGAGGCGGCCGAGGATCTGGCCCAGGAAGCCCTGATGCAGGTGTGGCGGCGCCTCCGCGCGGGGGGCGGGATCGTGGATCTGCGCCCCTATCTGATGACCGTCCTGCGCAACGCGGCGCGAAAGCCCGCCCAGGAGCGGCAGAGCGAGGAACTGACCGAGCGCAACGCAGGCACCGTGCCCGCGCACCAGCTGATCCGCCTCGCCTGCGAAGATGTGAAACGCGCCCTCGCCCGCCTGCCCGAAGAGCAGCGCGAACTCCTCGCGCCGCTGCTGGCGGAAGGGCTCAGCTACGGGGAACTTGCGCGCCGCTTCGATCTGCCGGCGGGCACGGTGATGTCGCGCCTCTCGCGGGCGCGCGAACGCCTCTGCCGGGATCTCGATCTGCCGCGCGGGCGGGCCGTCAGCACGCTGCTTGACGAACTGGACGCCAACGCCCCGCCTCTCCCCGGCCCCGCGCCGCCGCCCCGCCCCGGCACGAACTGAATCCGTCCGCCTGCCCGCGCATCATCATTGGTCGATAAATATCCCCGGGGGCGCGGGGCGGGGGGCGGTAGAAAGAGGGGCAGCCCCCCGCTTCGAGACTCACCCGCCCCTGCCGACGCCTCCCCTCAGGCCCTGCGCTCCCACTTCCCGCTCTCGTCCGACCAGTATTGCGCCGCCACGCCGCCGCCCGTCAGCGCCTTCCACTGCGCCCGCGCGCGCGCCACCGCCGCCGGATCGCCGCCGTCAAACAGCACGCAGACCCGCGCCAGCGCCTGCGCCTCCTCCACGCTCACCTCCGCCCCCGAAAGCGCCATCAGGCAGGCGGGATCGTTGGCCGCGGGGGCGGTCTCGGTGGTGAGCAGCACCGGCTGATCGGCGTCATGCGCGCCCCCGGCAACGCCATGCGGCAGGAAGCCCTCCTCGGGGGTGAGCCAGAGCTTGCGATCGAGCCATTCGATCTGCTCCGCATCCGGCCCACGCACCACCACCCGCCAGCCAGCGCCCAGCGCCTTTTCGAGAAGCGCCGGCAGCGCAGCCTCGAGCGGCTGGCGGATCAGGTGGTAGAAATAGGCTTCTCCCATGCGCGCGCCTCCCCGCCCCCGGGCCTCAGCCCTCGCAGAGGCTGCGCACGAGGCGATCGAGCGCCATCACCCCCCAGCCCGTGGCCCCTTTCGGCGCCAGCGGCAGATCCTTCTTC
>JALVEX010000422.1 GCA_027030435.1 Paracoccaceae bacterium | reverse complement strand
CGGGCTGGTGCAGGGCGGCAAGGCGATCGCGCTCGAGGCGCGCGTTGCGGCGCCTTCCGTCACCCGGCAATCCATGCAGAGGATCTCGGGCTTCGCGCCGCCCGGCCCCGACAAGGGCCATGTGGAAGGGATCGCCGATCAGCCCTATGCGATCGCCAATTATTCCGTTTACGGCCATCTCGCCGATATCGCGCTGCCGGTGGGCTTCTGGCGCTCGGTGGGCAATTCCTTCAACGGCTTCTTCCACGAAAGCTTCATTGACGAGCTTGCCCATGCGGCGGGCGCCGATCCGCTGGCCTTCCGCCTCGCGCACATCCGCCCCGAGCACGCGCCTTCCGCCCAACTCCTCGAAAAGGTCGGCGAGATGGCGGGCTGGTCGGAGGCGAAAAGGCCAGGCACCGGGCGCGGCGTGGCCTTCACCTACAGTTTCGGCACGCCCGTGGCGCAGGTGATCGAGGTGGCCGAAAGCCCCGAGGGGATCAGGATCGAACGCGCCTTCATCGCCGTTGATCCCGGCATCGCGCTCGATCCCGCGATCATCGAGGCGCAGATGGAAAGCGGGCTGCTGTTTGGCCTCTCGGCGGCCGTCTTCGGCGAGATCACCTTCGCGGGCGGCGCGGCCGAGCAGGGGAATTTCCCCGATTACGAGGTGCTGCGCATCCATAACGCGCCGAAGATCGCGGTGGCGATCCTCGAAAACAACCGCGGCCCGGATGGATCCCGCATCGGCGGCATCGGCGAGCCCGGCACGCCTCCCGCCGCGCCTGCGCTGGCCAATGCGCTCTTCGATCTCACCGGCAAGCGCCCCCGCCGCCTGCCGCTCCAGCGGGATTTCGATTTCTTCCTATAGACTCTTGGACTCTGGTGAATAGGACATGCTTCCATGAAGAAGATCGCCCTTCTCGGAACCGGGATCATGGGGGCGCCGATGGCGCAGAACATCGCGCGCGCCGGCTATCGCGTGGCCGTGTGGAACCGCACGCGCGAAAAGGCCGAGCGGCTTGCCGATCTCTGCCGGGTGTGTGCAACCCCGGCCGAGGCGGTGACGGGGGCGGATATCGCCATCACCATGCTCGCCAACGGCGCGGCGGTGACGGAGGTGCTGTTCGGCAAGGAAGGGATTGCGCCGCATCTGCGGCCGGGCGCGCTGGTGGTGGACATGTCTTCGATCCAGCCGGGCCTGGCGCGCGATCACGCGGCGGCGCTTGGCGCGCGCGCAATCGCCCATCTCGATGCGCCGGTTTCGGGGGGCGAGAAGGGCGCGGAGGAGGCCACGCTGGCCATCATGGCCGGGGGCGAGGCGGAGGATTTCGCCGCCGCCGAGCCGGTGCTGGCAACGATGGGCCGGCCTACCCATGTGGGCGTCCACGGCGCCGGACAGGTGGCCAAGCTGGCCAATCAGGTGATCGTGGCGATCTCCATCGGCGCGGTATCTGAGGCCCTGCTGCTGGCGCAGGAGGGAGGGTGCGATCCGGCGGCGGTGCGCGCGGCGCTGATGGGGGGCTTTGCCACCTCGCGCATTCTGGAACTGCACGGGAAGAGGATGATCGAGCGCGACTGGATCCCCGGCGGACCGATCGAGATGCAGCTGAAGGATCTCGAAAACGCGCTTGGAGT
>JALVEX010000421.1 GCA_027030435.1 Paracoccaceae bacterium | reverse complement strand
CATGGCGATCGCCAATTACGAGGATCGCTTCGTGATCCCGACAACGCATCGCGAACAGGTCGAAAACGGCATGGATCTGCGCAGCGAGCAGGGCTTCACCAATTGCAACGGCTGCTCGCCGGGATCCTCGGGCGGCAGCCTCTTCGGCGGCCGCAAGATCGTGCTGCCGGCGGCGGAACAGGAGGCATGACCATGGCAAAGACCTACAAGGCCCTCTCCGCGCTCCTGAGCTACCCGACACCGGAACTCCAGGAAGCCGCAGCCGAAATCGGAGCGGTGATCGAAGCCGAGGCGCTGCTTTCGCCCGAGGCGCGGGCCGCTCTCGCACCATTGATCGGGGAGCTTGCAAGCCGGGACATCTACGATCTTCAGGAGCGCTATGTGCTGCTGTTCGATCGCTCCCGCACGCTCAGCCTCAACCTCTTCGAGCACCTGCACGGCGAGAGCCGCGACAGGGGCCCGGCGATGGTGGATCTGCTGGAAACATACCGCGCCGGCGGATACGATCTGGCATCGAGCGAATTGCCCGATCACCTGCCGGTGCTGCTCGAATTCCTCTCCACCCAGCCCGATGAGGCGGCGCGCGCCATCCTGCGCGATGCGGGCCATATCATCGCCGCCCTCGCCGAGCGTCTGACCCGGCGCGAAAGCCCCTATGCGGCGGTGCTCGCCGGGCTTGCGGAGCTTGCCGGCATCGATCGCGGCGATCAGCTGGTGGCCGATCTGCTGAGCGCGCCGGAGGAGGACCCGGAAGATCTCGCGGCGCTTGACGAGATCTGGGAGGAGGCCGAGGTCACCTTCGGCCCCGATCCCAACGCCGGATGCCCTGTCAGCCGGGATCTTCTCGCGAAGATGGATGCAACGCTTGCCCCGCAGCTCAAATCTGCGAAAGCCCAACAGGAGGCAATCCAATGAACCAGTTTCTGTTCGGAACTTTCCCCTATATCGCGCTGACCATCCTGCTGATCGGCTCGATCGCGCGCTACGAGCGTGATCCCTACACCTGGAAATCCTCCTCCTCGCAGCTGCTGGACCGCCGGATGCTGATGGTGGGCTCCATCCTGTTTCACGCAGGGGTGCTGATCGTGTTCTTCGGCCATCTCTTCGGGCTGCTGCTGCCGGTCGAATTCTATGACGCGCTTGGCGTCCGGCACGAATGGAAGCAGGTGCTGGCTGCGGTCGGCGGCGGCATCGCCGGGGCGATGGCGCTCATCGGGGCGATCGTGCTGATTGTCCGGCGGCTGCAGAACCCGCGGGTGCGCGCAAGCTCGACATTCGCCGATACCGCGATCATCATCATCCTTGCGCTCCAGCTGATGCTCGGCCTGCTGACGGTGCCGGTGAGCCTGTCCAACCTGGATGGCCATGAAATGGTCAGGCTGATGAACTGGGCCAACGGGATCTTCACCTTCGACGGCGCGGCGGCGAGCTATCTCGAGGGCGTGCCGGCCATCTTCAAAGTGCATATCGTGCTGGGGCTGATCATCTTCATCCTGTTCCCCTTCACCCGGCTGGTGCACATCCTGAGCGGGCTTGCCGCGCCGGTGCGCTACCTCCTGCGCACGGGCTATCAGATCGTGCGCACCCGCAAGAGGAGGGCCTGAAGCGATGGCGAACCCCCTTTTCCCCGAAGTGCGCGTCAATGGCGAGGTGATCGCTCATGAGGCGATCGCCGAAGAGGCCCAGCACCACAACGCCCCGGCAAACAAGCCGGGGCTGGCCTGGCGGGCGGCGGCGCGGGCGCTGGTGGTGCGCGCGCTGCTTCTCCAGGCCGCGGCCGCGGAAGGGCTGGAAGCCCGCCCGGAGGTGCTCGGCGAAGGCCGGATCGAAACCGCCGACGAAGCGCTGATCCGCGCCTATCTCGACAAGGTATTGCGCCCGGAGCCGGTTACCGAGGCGCAGTGCCGCGCGATCTGGGAGGCGCGCCCGCCCGAGGCGGCCGAGCTTTCCTATGACGACGTGGTGCGCGACATCCACGACGGGCTGGAGCGCAAGGCCTGGGCGGAAGCCGCGCGCGATCTGGTGGCCCGGCTGGTGGAGGCCGCCGAGATCACCGGGATCGACATGCAGCCCGCCGCATAGGCCCTGCCCGATGCCGTTCCCCGCTCGGAGCCGCGCCGGGCGGGGAGGGATGATCCGGCAGGTGCCGGCGGTGAGGGGGATTTGCCCGAACCCTTCATCCCCCCGATAACGATCAGGACGAGCTTTCCCGCTCCTGCCATCGCACCCTCTCGGCGTCAGGATCATCTGTGAATGACTCCTTGACAACCCGACCATCCGGGTAGTGCGTGTAGTAGCAGCCGTCATCGTGGCGATAGACAAGCGGCATGCTCTTCCAGGAAAGGCGGGAAAACCCGCGCTAGCGCTCCAGCCCGGCCAGTATCTGCGCGGGGGTCAGCAAAAGATAGTCCGCGGGGCGGTGGTGCTTCCGGCTGCCGTTGTCAAATACCAGCATGATACGCTCCGAGCCCTTCGCCCCCAGCACCGCAAGCCCTTCCGCATTTTTCAGCTTGATAGCGGGTGCCAGCCTTATCTCCCGGGGGGCGCCATCCTGCGGCTTCCAGAACCACAGCCTGAAGGCCGCGCCGCGCTTTTCCCGACGCGAAACGATCAGAAAACCGCCGAGGGCGGGAGAATACGCCATGGCCCGGATGCCGCCGCCGTCCAGATCGAGATAAATCGGCTCCTCCGGCCGGAGCGACGGCGGATCGCAGGAAAATCCGCGATCGGGATCAGGCAGGGGCAGGATGACCGCCCGCCCGTTGACGACAGGCTGGCGGAGACCGATCAACAGCCGGTTGGCGCCCGGCTCATATGCCATGCCCTCGATGTTCAGCCCGTGCCGCCCCCTGCCCCGCCGCCCGGCCTCTGCCAGTTCGGGTGTCAGCGCGGTGATCCGATCGCGCAGATTGGTGATCGTGGCGGCCTCGGCAATTTCATTGCCTTCAAGCCTGAAACGGACCAGCTTTTCGCGGCGCTGAAACCGGTTGCCATGCTTCGTGCGGCTGTGGGATGTCAGTACGAAAACATGCCCGTCGCCGTCCGATGTTGCCGCTTCCAGATCATCGAGCCGGAGCACATCCGGCGGGCCGGTAACAGCTTGCGGTTTCGATGCAAACGGCGCCGCCGCCAGTTCGCCATCGGGGCACAGCACGCTGAGCGGCGAGATCATCTCGTCTTCGACAACCAGCACGCAGCCATCGGGAAGCCCTGCCAGGCCGGAAGGCTCATGGAGCCCGGCCAGCCTGTGGCGCGGGAGGGCTTCCGCATCGGTGCGCGCGAGAATGGCCCCGGCGAGGAGCAGTGAAACCGTCAGAAACACGGCCTGTTTCATGGCTCAGGCCCCAAAGAGCATGGCGCGGATCATCACCACCAGCAGCAATCCCATGCTGATGACGATCCCGATCAGAAAGGCGCTGTAGGCATAATACAACCGGGTGAAATTGGCGTTTGCCTGCTGGCCCATGCCGTGAATATGGGCGATCATGTTCTTGTAAATCAGGGTCTTGTCTCTGGCCATTTCTTCCATGCAGGCCTGATATGTTTCCCGATCCAGCTTCGAAAACCGGTCAAACATCAGCAGATAACCATTGTCGCGGGGGAAATCTCCGGGCCTGTGGCTGTTTCTGACGATCGAGGGGCGCGCCGCCAGAACGGCGAAGAAGATCGCCGTCACGCAGGTGATCAGAAAGGTGACGAAGGGGATCACCAGCAAGGGCTCCACCCCGAGCAGATAGGTGCCCGAAACCAGCAGTATCGAAAGCAAAAGCCCGTTCAGCGAGATCATGATATTGGCCTTGGTCGCGGCCAGGGCGAGCATGTCGAGCTGGGTGCGATACGCGCTGCGGAACATGGATTCGATCCCGCGCGAGCTGCCGATCGAGGCCTTGTCGGCAGCCTCGCCTTTCCGGCCCTTTTTCCCCGCCTTCTTTCCCGCCTTCTTCCCCGTTTGCTCCATGAGGGGAGGCACGGCCTGGAGAACGCCGCATTCGTATTGCTGCCCTATCCGGTGCGGTGCCATTTGATTTGTCATGGTTGCTTCCTGTTGTGGTCCTGCCGGGCGGATGATCCGCCCGGTTCCACAAGGAAGAACGCAACAGGGCAAAACTTATTCCATGCCATTGAAAGCATGCGGCCATTGGCAAGCGGGATTTTCCGGGCTCACCGGGCGGCCGGGGGCGCGCCACAAGGCGCTGCGGCCTGTATCAGACCGTGCCCATAGGTTTCATCAAACCCGGGATCGCCCAGATCGAGGGCATTGGCGGCGAGGTTCTGCATCGCATCCTGAGGCGTCATCTCGGGTGTCTGGCCGCGCATCATCGCGACCGCCCCCGTAACGAAGGGTGCGGCAAAGGAGGTGCCTGTCTTGTAGCGCCCGCCCCGGATCGATGCCGCCGTCCAGACATCGACGCCGGGCGCGGAAAAATCAATATACGCGCCCCGCCCGGCCCGCCGATAGACACGCCTGTTCCGGTCCACCGCCGTCACCGCGATGACATTTGCATAGGCCGCCGGAAAAGCCGGAGGCGCATCCGGGCCGTTGTTGCCGGCCGCGGCAACGATGATGATACCGCGTTCGCTCATGGCCCGGACCATCCGCTCAAGAAGCACATTCGGCGGGCCTGAAAGGCTCATGTTGATGATCTGCACGTTGCGCTCGGCCAGCATGTCCATCGCCCGTATCAGCGCCACCACATCGCTGCGCTCGGATCCTTTTGCGGTGTGAAAGGCATCCACCGCCAAGAGCCGCGCACCGGGCACCAGCCCCGGCTCGCGGCCGTTGGGATCGCCGATCAGCAGCGCCGCTACCGCCGTGCCGTGCGCCCTGCCGGAAGGCGGCGCTTCCGGCCCGAGGCTTTCTTCAAGGATCTCGAGCCGGCTGCCGGAAAATGCCTCGTGATCGGGATTGACCCCTGTATCGATCATGCCGATCACGGCGCCATCGCCGCAGGCCGCGCGCATGGCGGGATCCAGCGGCGCCTTTATCATCTCGAACTGCGCGCAATACGGCCCTGAACAGGCCGGCGCCCCCTCCGGCGCGGCCTCATCGGCATAATAGAAATGGTTGAAATCCACGGCCGCTTCGGGGGCCAGCAACTGCACCTCGGCACGTGCGGCAACAAGGGTGATCCCCTCCGGCACCTTCAGCCGGACGGCCGTGCCGAGGCCTGTCAGCAATTCGTGGCGTTCGATCGCGCGATAGCCCCTTGTGGCCAATTGAGCCAGATCGGCATCCGACAACCCGAGCGCCACGATCTCGGATTCAGCCCGGCTTTCCCGGACCGCTGCCGCCGACGTTGTCGGGGCGGCTCCGCTCTGGCCAGCACGGCGGCGCGTGGAAAGCCGGCCATCCGGACGGCCGCCACTTCGATTGGAAGAAGGCCCGGGCTTTCGGGTGCCGCTGTCGGTGTCCGTTTCGGTATCTGAATCGCTGTCCGTATCGCTGTCGGTGTCACTATCCGTATCGCTGTCGGAGTCGCTGTCGGAGTCGCCGTCGGCCCAGGCAAGCGAAACAATCCCGAAACCGCCATCCGGCGCCCCGGCAACCCCGCCGAGCAGCACAAGGGCGAGCAGCACGCAAAGCCGTATCCAGAAGAGCCTGATCATCAATACCTTCCCCCATTGCCATGCCCCTTCAGTTCAGGAGAACGGCCGGGCCGCTTGAATATTCCGTGGGTATCCATCATATCTGCACGATCAGAGGCGGCGCTGTTTGCCTGCACGATCCGGGTATCTTGTAAATGAGTGATCCGTTTTCACGAGACTTGATGGATTTTATCCCGAATTTGCGGCGATATGCCATTATTCTGACCCGCTCGCGGGATCTCGCCGATGATCTGGTGCAGACGACAGCCGAAAAGGCCCTTGCCGCGCGGGAGCGTTTCGATCCGGGCACCCGGTTTGACGCCTGGCTCTTCCGCATCATGCGAAATGCCTGGATCGACATGACCCGCCGCGCCAGGACGAGGGGCACCGAACTGGACATGGATACCATGCCCGAGGCGGCCAGCGTTGATGGCACGCGGGTTGTCGAGGCGAAGCTGATGCTCGAATCCGCCCGCCGGGCAATGGACGAACTGCCCGCGGAGCAGCGCGAGGTGATGCTTTTGGTCTGCGTCGAAGGGATGAGCTACAAGGAGGCGGCGGATGTGATCGGCGTTCCGAAAGGCACGGTCATGAGCCGCCTTTCCCGCGCGCGCCTCGCTGTTGCGAACAGGATGGGAATAAATCCGTCGCCCAAGCGTTCTTCAGGGCATGGAAGGGAAACGCAGAAATGACCGCGCCGAATTTTTCCGATGAAGAGATCATGGCCTATGCCGATGGCGAGCTGGATGAAGCCCGTGCGTCCGAGCTGGAGGCCGCGCTTGCCGCAGACGAGGCGCTCGGCGAAAGGCTGGCGCTGTTTGTCGAAAGCCGCGCCCGTGTTGCCGCCGCCTGTGCGCCCATGCTGGAGGAGCCCGTTCCCGAGAACCTGATGCAGAACATCCGCCAGCTGGCACAGGAGCCCGGCGGCGCACCGAAAGGCGGCACCGTTCTCCCCTTCAAGCCGCGGTTTCCCATATGGCAGACGGCGATTGCCGCCAGCATTGCGCTGGCCATCGGCTTTGGCGGCGGTCTGTTCATGGGGAAATCCGGCGGCTCCGGCGGGCAGCCCTTTACCATTCATGCCTCCCGCGAAATCCAGGAGGCCCTGTCAAGCCTTCCCTCCGGCGCTGAGCGCAGCCTGCCAGGCGGCGGCCGGATCACCCTGATCGAGACATTCCGCGATGGCCGCAACACCCTCTGCCGCGAATTCGAATATCAGAAATCCGATGCGGAAAAGCTGGT
>JALVEX010000420.1 GCA_027030435.1 Paracoccaceae bacterium | reverse complement strand
GTGCAAATTCATTTGCGCCTCCCGTCAATCTCTTTCCGTCCGGGAGGGTCCGTTCCCGTCAGGCTGAAAATGGTTGTCGTTCCGCCCCGCCGATCAATCCTGGCAGGCCTGAGTGATGCGGATTCTGCCAAAAAGCGGGTTTTCGGTCAAGAAACGGCACCCACGGGGCTCTCAGAAATCCACCGACAGCCCCAGTTCATAGAAGGGGCCAGGGCCGCTGGTATCACTGTCAGAAATGCTGGCCTGCAGGCTGGCCCATTTGTTGAAGCGGTATTTCGCGCCCAGGCCATAGAGGGTGAACGAGATCGTGGGGGTATCCATGGCGAGCAGGGAGGCACGCGCCGAGAAGCTTTCGCTCACATCCCAGGTGGCGTTGAGTTCTGCAGTCGTTATGTCAAAGTCGAAACCGCCCGTTTTATCTTCACGCCCAAGCGTAAGGGCGCCGCTCACCGGGCCGTATTTACCGGCAAAACCGATGCGATATTGCGAGACGCCGAAGCCGGAGGCGTCATTCTGATTCCGTTCGAAACTTGCGAAAACACGCGCGTCGGAGAGGCCCGTGATCTTCAGGTCATAGCTGGCGGCAACGGCGGCAACATTGGAAGTGGAGCCGGAGTCCAGATCAATGCGATGGAAAGAGGCGCCGAGCGCGAGATTGCCGCGGCGGTGATCGAGGCGCAGGCCGTAGGGCTGTCTGTCGCCGTTGAGGAGATAGCCGCTTGCGGAAAAGGATCCGAAAAACTGGCGGAGACCGATGATGGTGGCATCACTGTAGAAGGGGCGCTCGTCGGGGAGGTAGCCGCCATTGCGCGAGGAGACGAAGCGGGGCACGCCGGCCGAAAGGGTGAGCGCCGGGGAAATCTCATAAGTGAGCATGGGATAGAGCGCGATCTTGTTGGTGCTGCCCGAGGATTTGGATCTGTGATAGGCATCCACGCCGAGGGCAAAGCCGAGGGGGATCGTGCCGCCCGATCCCGGCCTCCAGCCGATATCGAAATCCGCCAGGGCGTAGGTATCCGATGTGGAGTCGCTCCAGTTGAGCGACAGGCTGGCGTGGCCCTCGGCAAACATCCCCTCAGGCAGCGATTGCGCCCTGGCCGGGGATGGGCCGATGAGGGCGGCAAGCGCCGTGGCGGCTGTGGTTATGGTTGCGGTGATGGATGTGCTGTGCAAATTCATTTGCGCCTCCCGTCAATCTCTTTCCGTCCGGGAGGGTCCGTTCCCGTCAGGCTGAAAATGGTTGTCGTTCCGCCCCGCCGATCAATCCTGGCAGGCCTGAATGACGAAAATTCTGCCAAAAAGCGGGTTTTCGGTCAAGAAACGGCACCCACGGGCGCGCCAGCCCGCCTGCGAAAAAAGCCGCAAGCCCTTATGACAGCTTGACAAACGCCGCAACCCATTCCCCAATGCGGATGAGAAAACAGGGAGAAGAAACATGCCACATATCAATCGCCGCCATGCGCTCGGCCTTCTGGGCGCCACCGCAACCCTGCCGCTCATCGGCGCGCCCGCGCGTGCAGGCACGAGGACAATCGTCGGGGCGCTGCATTTCACCTCGCACGCGCCGAGCTTCGTCGCCTTCGAGCGCGGCTATTTCGCCGACGAGGGGCTCGATGTGGAATTCCGCTTCTTCCAG
>JALVEX010000419.1 GCA_027030435.1 Paracoccaceae bacterium | reverse complement strand
ACACGGAGGCGAAATGCATCCCGGCGAATATGCGCATCTGTTTGACAGGATCATGCAGGCCGCCGAGGTGCGCGATCCTCTGCGCCCGCATCCGGGGATCATGATATGGGGCACGATCGAGGCCCGGGTGCAGGGCGCGGATCTGATGATCCTTGCGGGGCTCAATGAGGGGATCTGGCCCAAATCGCCCGCGCCCGATCCATGGCTCAATCGGGAAATGCGCCGCCAGGCGGGCCTTCTGCTGCCTGATCGCCAGATCGGCCTCTCGGCCCATGATTTCCAGCAGGCAACCGCCGGGCGCGAAGTGATCCTCAGCCGCTCTATCCGTGACGATGAAGCCGAAACAGTGCCTTCCCGCTGGCTCAACAGGCTCGCCAACCTGCTGAACGGCCTCCCTGCCAACGGTGGCCGTGCGGCGCTTGAGGAAATGCGCCAGAGGGGCCGCCTCATGCTTGCGCTCGCCAAGGCCTTCGAGAAGGCCCCACCCATGAAGAAGGCCGGCCGGCCCTCGCCGTGCCCGCCTGTGGAAGCGCGCCCCAAAGAGCTTCCGGTGACGCGGATTCAGACCCTGATCCGCGATCCATATGCGATCTATGCGCAATATATCCTGCGCCTTCACCCCCTCGATCCGCTGCACAAAAGCCCCGATCCGGCCCTGCGCGGGACCCTCCTGCATCGCGTATTCGAGCGATTCATCAAGGAGCGCCCGCGCGGCAAGCCCCCCGAGCCGCTGGAAGAGGCCCGCGCGCGGCTGCTGGTGATTGCAGAGGAGGTTTTTGCCGAGGGCGCGCCGTGGCCGAGTGCGCGCCACCTCTGGCTTGCCCGACTGGCCGGCATTGCAGATGATTTCCTGCGCGCGGAAAGGGCGCGTTTGGCCGAGTCAGAGCCTATCCTGACCGAGAAAAAGGGCGGCACGACGATCCACGATCTCGGTTTCACCCTCACCGCGCGCGCCGACCGCATTGATCTCGACAGGGAGGGGCGCGCCCTTCTCTACGATTACAAATCAGGCAAGCCACCCAGCACAAAACAGCAGCAGCATTTTGACAAGCAGCTCCCCCTCACCGCGGCGATTATTGAGCGGGGAGGATTTGAAAAGCTCGGGCCCCGCGAAGTCCGCGCGGCCTGCTATCTCGCGATCGGCTCCGCCTATGAGGAAAAGCCCGTGCCTCTCGATGATCCGCCGCTGGAGCGGACATGGGCCGAATTCAAAAGCCTCATCGCGGCCTATATGCGCCCTGAAAAGGGCTACACTGCCTGCCGCGCCATCGAGGGCCTGCGTTTTGTCCAGCCCTATCAGCATCTCGCGCGCTTCGGGGAATGGGATCTCACGGCAGAAGCCGAGCCGGAGGATATGGAATGATGCGGCGCGATGAAGCCACCGAGCGGCAGGTGCGCGCCGCCGATCCCGGGCAATCCACCTGGCTTTCGGCCAATGCGGGATCGGGCAAGACGAAAGTGCTGACGGATCGCGTGGCCCGCCTCCTGCTCGAAGGCGTGGCACCGCTGCATATTCTCTGCCTCACCTACACCAAGGCCGCCGCCAGCGAGATGCAGAATCGCCTGTTCGCCCGCCTCGGCGAATGGGCCATGCTGGGCGACGAGGCGCTTTCCCGCGCCTTGCGCGAACTGGGCGTGGAGGGCGCGATCGGCGCGCGCAAGCTGCGCGAGGCCCGCCGCCTCTTTGCCCGCGCCATCGAAACACCCGGCGGCCTGAAGATCCAGACGATCCATTCCTTCTGTGCGGCTCTGCTCCGCCGTTTTCCGCTCGAATCCGGCGTTTCGCCCCAGTTTCGCGAGATGGACGAACGCACCACCGCGCTGCTGCGCTCGGAAGTGCTCGAGGAGATGTCGGACGGAGACGAGGCGGGGCTGGTGCGTGATCTTGCCTGCCATACGAGCGGGACGGATCTGGACAGCCTTATCGAAGAAATCGCGAAGCACAGGGAAAGCTTCGCCGCGCCGCCCGAAAGGGAGGCCATCTGGCGCTCGCTGGGCCTTGATCCTGAAATTGACAGTCCGCAGATCCTCGCCCGCGTTCTGACGGGTGGCGAGGGGGCATTGCTGCGAAGGCTTGTCCCGGCATTGTTGCAGGGATCGGCGCATGACAAGAAAGCCGGGCAGGCTCTTTCGAAGATCGATCCCGACAATATCCGCTTCAACGATCTTGAGCGCCTTGAACGCATCTTCCTCACCGGACCGAAAACAAAGGAGCCGTTTTCCGCCAAGATCGGGAAATTCCCGACAAAGGCCACCCGGGAAACCATTGCCGAAATCATGCCGGATCTCGAGGCCCTGATGGCGCGCATCCAGGCTGCACGGGAGCCGCGCCTTGCGCTCCTTGCCGCCGAGAGAAGCCTCGCTCTGCATCGCTTCGCCCATGCTTTCCTCAAGCGCTACGAGGCGCGCAAACAGGCTGGCGGCTGGCTCGATTTCGATGATCTGATCCTGCGGGCAAAGCGGCTTCTGAGCCTGCCGGGGGTGGCGGAATGGGTGCTTTTCCGGCTCGATGGCGGCATCGATCACATCCTTGTGGATGAAGCGCAGGATACGAGCCCCGATCAATGGGAGGTGATCCGCCTCCTTGCCGAGGAATTCACAACCGGCGAGGGTGCGCGCCCCGGCGTGATGCGCACGATCTTCGTGGTGGGCGACAAGAAGCAATCCATCTATTCCTTCCAGGGCGCCGATCCCGATGGCTTCGATCGGATGCGGGAATATTTCCAGAGCCGCTTCGCGGAGGCGGGAATGCCCCTCGTGCCTGATCAGCTGGAATTCTCCTTTCGTTCCGCCGAGCCGATCCTGCGCCTTGTCGATCATTGTTTCGAGCCTTTCGCCGGGCCTGCGCTCGGGGGGGAAGTCAAGCACAAGGCCTTCCGCCATGACATGCCGGGGCGGGCCGATCTCTGGCCGCTTCTGGCCAAAACAGAGACAGAACTGCGCGATTGGCACGATCCTGTCGATCAGCCGGCGAAAAACAACCACGAGATCCTCCTTGCCCGGCGGATCGCCGAAGAAATCGCGCGCATGATCGCCGAAGAAGCCATCCCCGAACCGCTAGAAAACGGCGGCTACCGGATGCGCCCGGTGCGGGCCGGGGATTTCCTGATCCTGGTGCAGGGGCGCACCGGGGTGCTGTTTGATGCCATCATCAGCGCCTGCAAGGCGAAGCGATTGCCGATCGCGGGCGCGGATGTGCTGAAGGTGGGGGCCGAGCTTGCGGTGCGCGATCTGGTGGCGCTGCTCTCCTTCCTGGCCACACCGGAAGACGATCTCTCGCTCGCCGCCGCCCTGCGCTCGCCGCTGTTCGGCTGGAGCGAGAAAGCGCTCTACGATCTTGCCCACAAACGCCCGAAAAAGGCCTTTCTCATCGAGGCCCTGCGCGGGCGGCGAGAGGAATTTCCCGAAACCTTCGCCATGCTGACGGATCTGCGCGATGCGGCCGATTTCCTGCGCCCCTATGAACTGCTGGAGCTCATCCTGATCCGCCATGACGGCCGCCGCCGCCTGATCGGCCGGCTCGGGCATGAGGCGGAAGACGGCATTGACGCTCTCACGTCCCAGGCCATGGCGCATGAAGCCAGCGAGCCGCCGAGCCTCACCGGCTTCCTCGCCTGGATGGAAGGGGGGGATATGGTGGTCAAGCGCCGGGTCGATAGCGCAAGCGATCAGATCCGGGTGATGACGGTGCATGGCGCGAAGGGCCTCGAGGCCCCGATCGTGATCCTGCCCGATACGCTGAAACAGGAAAAAGCCGACAAGGCCGAGATCCTCGCCGCGCCCGGCGCTCTCCCATTCTGGCGGCCCGCCGCCGATCTTTGCCCCGAGAGCATCAGGGCCCTGCGTGAATCCCGCGCGGCGGCGCTTGCGGAAGAAAGGAAGCGGCTTCTCTATGTGGCGCTTACGCGAGCGGAAAAATGGCTGATCGTCTGCGGCGCGGGGGATGAGGCCGACAAGGATAAGAACTGGTATGAAACCGTGCGCCGGGGCATGGAGGCCGCGGGCGCGGTGGAATGCACCTTTCCCTTCGATCCCGATGCGCCGGGCCTGCGCCTTGAAACGGGTGCGTGGGAATCGCCCGCAGAGCGGCCGCAAGAGGAGAGCGGCCCGACCGGCGCGCCAGATCTGCCGGCATGGGCAGCAAACCCGGCCGAAATTCCGCCCCGCCCCGAACAGCCCCTTTCGCCCTCCGATCTCGGCGGGGCCAAGGCGCTGCCCGGCGAAGGCGATACATCAGGCGAAGAGGCGCTTGTGCGCGGGCGCCGCATCCACCTGCTGCTGGAGCACCTGCCACGCTTCCCGAAGGAGGAATGGCCGCGCGTCGCCCCCGCGATCCTCGCCGCCGCTGGACCCTGCGCCGAAGAACAGGCACTGACATTGCTGAAAGAGGCCGAAAAGGTTCTGACAGATCCCGCCCTTTCTCCCCTTTTCGCCGCCGATGCTCTGGCGGAAGTCACTGTCACCGCGGCGCTCGAAGAGCTTGGCGGGCGCAGGATCCTCGGGCAAATCGATCTGCTGATCGTGCGTGAAGATCACGTGCGCGCCATCGATTTCAAGACCAACCGCATCGTGCCGGAAAGGCCCGAAGATGTGCCTGACGGCCTCTTGCGCCAGATGGGCGCCTATGGCGCGGCGCTCCGGCAGATCTACCCCGATAAGCGCATCGATCTCGCCATTCTCTGGACGGCAAAGCCTGCCCTCATGCCCCTCCCCCACGATCTCGTGAATGCGGCATTACGCAGGGCCGCACTCCCTTGACGCTCCCCCGGCGCGCGCCTAGGTTCCCTCCAGCTAACACAAACGCAGGAGATCTCCCATGGCCACTGTCGCCGTTTCCGATGCCACTTTCGAAGATGAAGTGCTGAAATCCGATGTCCCCGTAGTGGTGGATTTCTGGGCCGAGTGGTGCGGCCCCTGCAAGATGATCGGCCCTTCGCTCGAAGAGCTCTCCGATGAACTTGGCGGCAAGGTGAAGATCGCCAAGGTGAATGTGGATGAAAACCCGAACACCCCCGCCCAGATGGGCGTGCGCGGCATTCCGGCGCTTTTCCTCTTCAAGAACGGGCAGCCCGTTTCGAGCAAGATCGGCGCCGCGCCGAAAGCCGCGCTGAAGGAATGGATCGAGGGTGAGATCTGATCCTGACGGATGATTTCAGGGAAGGGGCGTTTCGGCGCCCCTTTTCATATGCGCTTGTGATCGCGGCCCGACATGGCCATATGATCCATGAATGATTGTGGAGGGGTTCATGGCTGAAGATCCGTTTCCCGGCTGGCACGGCACAACGATAATAGGCGTGCGCAAGGGCAATGAGGTGGTGATCGCCGGCGATGGCCAGGTGAGCCTCGGCCAGACGGTGATCAAGGGCACGGCGCGCAAGGTGCGCCGCCTCAGCCCCGGGGGCTTCGATGTGGTGGCCGGTTTCGCAGGCTCCACCGCCGATGCCTTCACCCTTCTCGAGCGCCTCGAGGCCAAGCTAGAAGCCACGCCGGGCCAGCTTGCGCGCGCATCCGTGGAGCTTGCGAAGGACTGGCGCACCGACAAATACCTCCAGAAGCTCGAAGCCATGCTGATCGTGACGGACGGCAGCGAACTTCTGGTGATTACCGGCGCCGGCGATGTGCTGGAGCCCGAGCATGACATCGCCGCCATCGGATCGGGCGGCAATTTCGCCCTCGCCGCCGCCCGCGCCCTGATCGACAGCGACATGAGCGCCGAGGAGATCGCGCGGCGCGCCATGGCGATCGCTGCGGACATCTGCGTCTATACGAATGATAACCTGACGGTGGAGAAAATCGCCAGATGACGGATCTCACCCCCCGCGAAATCGTCTCCGAGCTTGATCGCTTCATCATCGGGCAGAAGGATGCCAAGCGCGCCGTGGCCGTGGCCCTGCGCAACCGCTGGCGCAGGAAACATCTGCCCGATGATCTGCGCGAGGAAGTCTATCCCAAGAACATCCTGATGATCGGGCCAACGGGCGTCGGCAAGACGGAGATCAGCCGCCGCCTCGCCCGTCTCGCCAATGCGCCCTTTATCAAGGTCGAGGCCACGAAATTCACCGAGGTGGGCTATGTGGGGCGGGATGTGGAGCAGATCATCCGCGATCTCACCGATGCCGCCATCGCCATGATCCGCGAGCAGATGCGCGAGGAGGTGAAGGCGCGCGCCGAAGCGGCGGCCGAGGAGCGCGTGATCGAGGCGATCGCGGGCGAGGATGCGCGCGAGGCCACGCGCGAGATGTTTCGCAAGAAGCTGAGGGCCGGCGAGCTTGATGATACCGAGATCGAGATCGAGGTAACGGATCACGGCGGTGGCATGCCGATGTTCGAGATCCCCGGCCAGCCGGGGCAGAGCATGGGCATGCTCAATCTCGGCGATATCTTCGGCCGCGCGCTCGGCGGGCGCAGCACGCGCCGGCGGATGACGGTGGCCGAGAGCCACGGCATCCTGCTCGCCGAGGAAGCCGACAAGCTCCTGGACGAAGAGGCCGTGACCCGCAAGGCGCTGGAAGCGGTGCAGGAAAACGGGATCGTCTTCCTCGACGAGATCGACAAGGTCTGTGCCCGCACCGATGCACGCGGCGGCGATGTGAGCCGCGAGGGCGTGCAGCGCGATCTCCTGCCGCTGATCGAAGGCACCACCGTTTCCACCAAATACGGCCCGGTCAAAACCGATCACATCCTCTTCATCGCCTCAGGCGCCTTTCACATCGCCAAGCCCTCGGATCTCCTGCCGGAGCTTCAGGGCCGCCTGCCGATACGGGTGGAACTGCGCGCGCTGACGCAAGAGGATTTCCTGCGCATCCTCACCGAAACCGATAACGCCCTGACGCGCCAGTACAAGGCGCTGATGGCAACGGAAGGCG
>JALVEX010000418.1 GCA_027030435.1 Paracoccaceae bacterium | reverse complement strand
ATCGAAGCGCGCGGGATCGAGTGCCGGGCGGCGCATCGCGCCGGCAAACACCACCTCCCCCACCCCCTCGCGGTGAAGATCGGCAAACAGCGCGCCAAGCCGCTCGAAGCTCGCCGCAAGGTGGCGGGCATCCTCGGGCGGGCGGGCATCGACGCCCTCGAAGGTCACGTAAACCGCGTCCTCGCGCGCTTCATGGAGGAGGCGGGGCAGCTCGCCTTCTCCGGCGAATATGGCGAGGCGGCGGGTCATGGGATCATCCGGGCGTGAGGAAGGAGCGATCGGAGCGTGAAAGGATGAAATCCGCGATCTCGCGCACATGCGGGCTGTCGCTCTCCTCGCGCAGGCGCGCGGCGCGCTCCTGGAAGGTGCCCTCGCCCTGGGCGAGCATCTGATAGGCGGCCCTCAGCGCGGTGATATCCTCGCGCGCCACCCCGCGCCGCTTCAGCCCCACGAGATTGAGCCCGTCAAGCTGGCCGCGCGGCGCCTGCACGAGCCCGTGGGGGATCACGTCATTGGTGACCATGGTCAAAGCGCCGATGATCGCCCCGCGCCCGATGCGCACGAACTGGTGGATGCCCGAAAGCCCGCCGATGATGACGTCATCCTCGATCACGCAATGGCCCGCCACCGCCACCTGGTTGGCCATGATGACCCGGTTGCCCACCTGCGCATCATGGGCCACATGCGCCCCCGTCATGAAAAGGCAGTCATCGCCCACGCGGGTGATGCCGCCGCCCCCCGCGGTGCCGATGTTCATCGTCACCCCCTCGCGGATACGGTTGCGCTTGCCGATCACGAGGCGGGTTTCCTCCCCGGCATATTTCAGATCCTGGGGGATCTCGCCGATGCTGGCGAAGGGGAAGATCACGGTTTCCTCGCCGATCTCCGTATCGCCGGCCACCACGACATGGCTCTTCAGCACCACCCCGCGCCCGAGCTTCGCCTTCTCGCCCACGATGCAGAAGGGGCCCACGCGCGCGCCCGCGCCGATCTCGGCCCCCTCGGCGATCCGGGCGGCGGGATCGATCTCGGCCTCGGGGTGAATGGCCATGGCTCAGCCTTCCTTGAGATCGAGCATGGCAGTGAACTCGGCCGTCGCCGCCACCTGCCCCTCCACCAGCCCACGGCCATCGAATTTCCAGATCTTGCCGCCCACGCGCAGCGCCTTCACATGCAGCTCCAGCACATCGCCCGGCACCACCATGCGGCGGAAGCGGCATTTGTCGATTCCCATGAAATAGATCAGGAAATCCTTGTCTGCGAGATCAAGGGATATGCCTACCAAAACCGCCGCCGTCTGCGCCATGGCCTCGACGATCGTCACACCGGGCATGATCGGCGCGGCCGGGAAATGGCCCTGAAAATGGGGCTCGTTCACGGTGACGTTCTTGATCCCCACGGCACTGTCGTTGACGCGGATATCGCGCACCTTGTCGACCAGAAGGAAGGGATAGCGATGCGGCAGGATGCGCCTGATCAGATGGATGTCGGCGCTTGTGGCCTTCTCTTCGCTCATGTGGTTCTTGCCCCCGTCAGATGGTTGTAACGGTCAGAGTATTGAAACTGTATCCATTTTGCCGTGCGCCCGGCCCCGCCTAGCTAGCAATTAAGCCCCGGCCCGTAAAGCGGGTTGGGCCGCGAGCTGCCGGATCATTCATTTCCCCCGCTCCCTTCGCCCGCCTCGCCCGCGCCGCCCTCTCCGATGCGCGCATCGATGAGGCGAAGGGCTTCGTCGGTGATGTCGATATCTTCGGTGGCGACGATGATCACCCGGCTGTCGATGATGGCGGAGGCGCCGCGTTCGCTCACGATCTCGCTCAGAAGCGGCAGCACCAGCCCGAAGAAACGCTGCTGCTCGGATTCATACCGCCCGACGATGGCGCGCGCCTTTTCATCCTGCGCCTTGCGGATGCCCTGCACCTTTTCATCGAAGGCATCCGCGAGCTTGCGGAATTGCGCCGCCGGGAGCGCCTTGCGCCTTTCGGTGAGATCCTTTTCCTCCTGCGTAAGTTCGGCCTCGATGCGCCGGTTTTCCCGCGCCAGCTCGGCAAGCGCATTGTCACGCTCGCGGATCGCCCGCTCCCCGAAGAGGGATTTGCGAAACAGCCGCTCCTGATTGAGGGTGAGGATCGGCGCCATGCGCCGGGGGGCGGATGGGGCATCGGATGTGACAGCGGGCGAGCCATTGGCGGAGGGCTGCTCCTGTGCCATACCCTCGGCGGGAAGGAGATGGGCAGCGCCAAGCACCACGGCAAGGGCCATCGCACTGCGTTTGGCGCCGGGGCACATCCCGCGCAGGTGAAAGCCCTGCCCTTGCCTGCGCCGCGCCGCCATCTCAGAAGGTCGTCGAGACGGTGAACTCGAAATTGCGCTCCTCGTCATAGGGCTGCTTCTTCAGGACATGGGAGAAATTGAACCGCAGCGGGCCGATCGACGTATCCCAGAACAGCGAGAACCCGATCGCCGAGCGCAGGTGGAAGCCGTCATCCACCGCCGTGCCATGGAGATCGTCAAGCCCCCAGAGCGATCCGGTATCGAGAAACACGCCCCCGGTGATGCCGTATTCCTCGGGCAGGCCGAGGGGGAATTCGGCCTCGAGCCTGAGCACGGAGTAGATATTGCCGCCGAGCGCATCGTTGTTGGCGGCGGTGGTGTCGCGGGGGCCGAGGCCGTTGGGGGAGAAGCCGCGCAGCTTGCCGCTGTTGAGAAAGAAGCGATCGGTGATGCGGGTTTCGCCCGAAAGGCTTGCGATCGCGCCGCCCTCAAGCACCGCGCGCAGGGTGACTTCCTCGTTCAGCACCCTGGTTTCGCCGCCCAGAAGCGCGGTGGTGCGGATGTATTTGTTGTCGCCGCCGAGCCCGGCGTAATCCTGGCTGAAGCGGAAGACGATACCGGCATTCGGATTGAGCCCCGTCTTGCGCGAATCATAGCTGTAGCTGTAGCCGATCCCGCTCGAGATCTCGCGCCCGCGCGCCGCATCGGCCTGCAGGATCGGCGAGGAGCCCGCATCCACATCGAAAACCTCCGCCGCCTTGGCCTCGTAACGGACCTGCAGGCGCCCGTTTTCGCTCACCGGGAATCCGAGCGAAGGCGAGAAGCGGGTAATCTTCGTGCTGTAGAGCGCGTTGGAGCGGTTCGAGGTGACATAGGCCGCGCTGATCCCGAAGGAGAGATCGCGCCCCAGGAGCGCCGGCTCGGTGAAGGAGAAGAGGAAGGAGCGATCCCTGGACGCGGTATTGAGCTTGAAATTGATCGATTGCCCGCGGCCGAGGAAATTGCGCTCGGAGAAGCCGAGGGTGAGCCCGAAGCCCGTATCGGAGGAAAACGAGGCGCCGAAGTTGAGATTGCCGGTGGGCTGCTCCTCCACATTGACATCGATGATCACACGATCGGGCGCCGAGCCGTCACGGGCGTTCACGTCGGTTTTCTTGAAGAATCCGAGGGCGCGGATGCGTTCGGCCGCATCGCGGATCTCGCGGGGATTGAAGGGATCGCCCTCCACGGTGCGGAACTGCCGGCGGATCACGCGATCGAGCGTGGTGGCGTTGCCCTCGATATCGATCCGCTCGACGAACACCCGCGGCCCCTTGCTGATGACGAATTCGATATCGAGCGTCTGATCGCGCTCATTGCGCATGACGCGCGGCTCCACGCGGATGAAATTAAGCCCCTTCTGCAGCGCCAGCCGCTCCATCCGGGTGATGGCGCGATCCACGACCGCCGGATTGTAGATCTTGCCCGAACGCATCTTGGATACCTTCAGGTATTCTTCCGGATCGATCCCCGGAAGATCGCTGCTGGCCGTTATCTTGCCAAAGCGGAACCGCTGGCCCTCATGCACCTTGAAGGTGATCAGGAAGGCATCGCGACGGCGCGTCAGCGCGCTGGTGACGGAGAGCACCCGGAAATCGATATAGCCGCGCGAGAGGTAGAAATCGCGCAGCACCTGCTTGTCGAATTCGATGCGGTCGGGGACAAAGGTATCGCTCTTGATGAGGGCGCGCAGAAGCCCCGCCTGCTTGGTGCCGAGCACCCGGCGCAGGCGGCGATCGGAATAGGCGCGGTTGCCCACGAAGCTGATGCGCTCGATCTCCACCACCTTGCCCTCGACCACCTCGAACACCAGATCCACGCGGTTTTCGCTGCGCCGGATGATCTTCGGGGTGACGGTGGCGGCAAGGCGGCCCTGCTGGCGGTAGGCCTCGGTGATGGCGGCGGCATCGGCCTCGGCCTGCGCCGGGCTGTAGACATGGCGCGAGCGCGATTGCACCACGGCGAGGAGATCCTCGTCCTTGATGCGCTTGTTGCCCTCGATGTTGACGATGTTGATGGTGGGATATTCCTTCACCCGGATGACCAGCGTGCCGCCGGCGGGGACGAACTCGACCTTCTCGAACAGCCCCGAGGCGACCACGCGCTGATAGGCGGCGTCAAGCTCCGCCGCGCTCACCGCCGCGCCGCGCTTCAGCCCGGCATAGGAAAGGATGGTGGGGGCATCCACCCGCTGATTGCCCTCGACCTTCACCTGCGAGAAGCGGTAGCTCTGCTGCGCCGCTGCCGGCGTGGCGGCGATCAGAAGATACCCGACCCCGCCTAGCGCCAGCATGAGGCACAAAACAGCGCCGCTCAGCGCCGCCCGGAGCCGGCCATGACTGCCGGGATTCCAACCATTGCCGCCGGCCTGATCGGCCTCCGATTGGTTGCCGTGAAAAACCGCCCCGTGATCGTTCATGCTGTGCCCCGTCCCGTTCATTTCACCCGAATGTCTGCCTTCGGGCCATGCCTAAACTTCCGGGGGCGTGGTGTCAAAGCGCATCGGCACGCGGATGCCTTCGCCGATTCACCGCCCCCGTATATGTCTTTCCACGACATATAGCATGTGCGATCCGGCGTGTCACATCATCTTCGCCCCCTGGCGGCGGGTGCTGTTGTTTTTCAGGTGATTTCGTGGCGATCCGCCCAAGCTGCCCGTGGGCGATACGCCCCGGCACGCCCCGGCCGCTCAGATCCGGTCGGCGTCTAGCGCAGCATGGCGCCGAGCATCCCGCCCACACCGAGCGCGATGACGATCGTCGCCAGGTAGAGAATCCGGTCCCAGTTCAGATCGAGAAAAAGCGAAAGCCCGTTGTAGCTTTCTTCCTGCTGTTGCTGAATGGCTTGCATTGTTTCTTGCCCGTAATTGCGAGTCTGAATAGTCGGCTCGAATGACACCCTAGCGGCGGAATATGGCAGGAATTGGGCGCTTGGGGCAGTGCCGGGGTGCGATGGGGGAAATCCGCCGATGGCCCATGCCTCCGCCCGCCCCCGCGGCGCCCCGGCCAGCCCGTTGCGCTTGCGGCCCGGCGATCGGCCGCGTGGCGCGTGCGGAATGCCTCCAGCGGGGATATTTGAGGGACCAGTGATGAGGGCGCGCGCGCCTATTTGCAGGTCAGGTCATTGCTGAGCCCGAAGGCCATCAGCCCGAGCACGAGGACGAGGCCGATCGTCATCAGGATGCGCAGCAGCTTTTCGTTGGGCGGGCGCCCGGTGATCGCCTCCCAGGCGTAGAACACCAGATGCCCGCCATCGAGCATCGGCACCGGCAGGAGGTTGAGAAAGCCGATCGCGGTGGAGAGGAGGGCGATGAAGCCGATGAAGGCCGCGAGCCCTTCGCTTGCCATGCTGCCCGAGGCGCGCGCGATGCCCACGGGGCCCGAGACGTTGCAGCTGCTGATCTGGCCCGTCAGCAGGTGATAGATGCCCGAGGCGCTGAGGCGGATCACGCCCCAGGTGCGCGCCGCGCCGAGCGTGATCGCGGTGAGGGGATCCGGGGTCTCGGCGGCGGGAATGAAGAAGAGGCTGCTCTGGATGCCCATCAGCCAGCGGGTTTCGAAGGTGCCGTCGCCCTTTGGGATGTCGCGCCGGCGCGGCTTCAGCGTCACCTCGAAGGTATCGCCTTCGCGCCACACTTCGAGCGTCATCGCCCGCCCGCCGGAGGCCTTCACCATCTCGACCATCTCGTCGAAGCGATAGACCTTCTTTCCGTCGATCTTCAGGATCACGTCGCCGGTGCGGATGCCCGCCTCGCGCGCCGCGGAATTGACGTTGACGCCGCCCACGCGCGTCGGGAAGAGCTGGGGGCCGAGGGCCTGTGTCTGCGCCTCGCCGCGCGCGACGTCATAGGTCAGGAGATCGCGGCGCGGGAGGGTCTTGCCAATCTCCCAGAGGCCCTTGCTCCCTTCCTCGCGGCTCCTGGGCAGGGTCTTTCCCTCCACGGCGATAAGCGCATCGCCGGGCTCTACCGTGATCCCCTCCACCGGCAGGGGGTATATCTCCTCCACCGTGAGTGGCTCGCGGGCGATGCCGATGGTGAGCGCGAGGGCGGAAAACAGCAGGATCGAGAGCAGGAAATTGAACACCGGCCCGGCCAGGACCGTGAGAAAGCGCGCCCAGAGCGGCGCGCCGTGCATGGTGTGGCGCAGTTCCTCCTCGCTGAGGGCCGAAACCGCCTCTTCGTCGGTTCCCGATGAGGCGGCGTCCGAATCGCCGAGGAATTTCACGTAGCCGCCGAAGGGGAGCGCCGCGATCTGCCATTTCGTGCCGCGCTTGTCGGTGCGGCTCCAGATCACCGGGCCGAAGCCGAGCGAGAACACTTCCGCATGGATCCCCGACCAGCGGCCGACGATGTAATGGCCGAATTCATGCACCGCGACGATGATCGAAAGCGCGATGATGAAGGCTGCGGCGGTGAAGAGAAATCCGCCGAAGGAGGGGATCAGGGTGGAGATGTCCATGCGGTATCGCTCTTTCCTTGCTGCGGCCGCCCGAAGGGCTCAGCCGGTGATCCTGTTGATGACGCCTTCGGCTTCCTGCCGTGCCATTTGATCCA
>JALVEX010000417.1 GCA_027030435.1 Paracoccaceae bacterium | reverse complement strand
GATCGGGGCAGGCGCCTGCCAGAATTCGGCCGCCGTGGCGCGGTGGGCGGGGTTTTCGAGATCGAGGTGGCAGGCCAGCATGTTGGCAAGCCCCCCCACCTCGCGCCCGCCCATGGCATTGGGCTGACCGGTGATCGAGAAGGGCCCCATGCCCGGCCGCCCGATGCGCCCGGTGGCGAGATGGCAGTTGATGATGGCGTTCACCTTGTCGGTGCCGTGGGCGGACTGATTGACGCCTTGGGAATAGACGGTGACGACACGCTCCGTGCCGAGCCACAGATCGATGAAGCGGGCGATCTCGCCAGCCGGCAGGCCCGAGGCGGCCGGGTCGGATGCGCGCGCGGCGGCAAGCGCCTCGTCCAGCCCCTCCACATGGGCATCGAGATAGGCGCGATCCAGCACGCCGCGATCGTCGATGGCCGCCAGCAGCGCGTTCCACAGCGCCGCGTCGCCGTCGGGCGCGATGGCCAGGTGCATGTCCGCCGCCGCGGCGCTGGCGGATCGGCGCGGATCGATCACCACCAGCCTGAGCTTCGGGTTCTTCTCCCGCGCGGCCTCGATGCGGCGAAACAGCACCGGGTGGCACCAGGCCATGTTGGAGCCCGCGAGCACCACGAGATCGGCCGCTTCGAGATCGTCATAGCTGCCGGGCACGGTATCGGTGCCGAAGGCGCGCTTGTGGCCGGCCACCGACGAGGCCATGCACAGGCGCGAATTGGTATCGATATTGGCCGAGCCGATGAATCCCTTCATCAGCTTGTTGGCGATGTAGTAATCCTCGGTCAGCATTTGGCCCGAAACGTAGAGCGCCACCCTGTCGGGGCCGTGGGTCTCGACTGCTTCGCTGAAGCGGCGCGCGACGAGATCGAGCGCCTCCTCCCAGCCGGCGCGCCGCCCGCCGATCTCCGGGTGCAGCAGGCGGCGCTGCGGCCCGAGCGTCTCGCCAAGCGCCGCGCCCTTCGAGCACAGGCGGCCGTAATTGGCCGGGTGATCGGGATCGCCCTCGATGCGGCCATCGGCCCATGCAAGGATGCCGCAGCCCACGCCGCAATAGGCGCAGGTGGTGCGCACCGGCCCGCCGGGATTGCCTGCCTTCAGGCCCTGGCTCATGCCGCCTGCCTCCTCGCGAGCCATTCGGCGCTGACGAGGATGCGCCCTTCGCGAATGCGGATCTCATGGGTGCGCACCCGGCCCTCGTCGGCGCCCCGGGCCATGCCGGTGGCAAGATCGATCACCCAGTTGTGCAGCGGGCAGGTGACGGCGGTGCCGTGCACGATCCCTTCCGAAAGCGGCCCGCCCTTGTGGGGGCAGCGGTCGTCAAGCGCGAAAACGCGATCGTCATGGGTGCGGAAGATGGCGATGCAGCCCTGCGCCGTTTTCACCACCCGCGCGCCGCGGGGCGGGATATCCTCGAGCGCGGCGATGTCGATCCAGTTGGTGGTTTCGGTGTTCATTCTGCGGCCTCCCTCGTGAGATCGGCAAGGGGCTCCCATTTCCGCCTGCGATATTCCTCGCCCGCCTGCTCGGCCCAGGGATCCTTGCGATAGACGGATTGGGAAATCTCGAAACGCTCGCAGAGCGCCCTGCGGTTTTCGGCTTTTTCCACCACCTCGGCGCGCACCCAGTCCATCCCCACCTTGGC
>JALVEX010000416.1 GCA_027030435.1 Paracoccaceae bacterium | reverse complement strand
TGCCGAGGCCTATGCAACACAGGTGGTGGCCAAGGCGATCAAGGAAAACGGAATCGAGGCGGCGCAATACCAGGTGGCGCTGAAGCAGGTCGAGGCGCTGACGGCCGTCGGCCAGGGCCAGGGCAAACAGACGATCATCCTGCCCTCGAGCGCCATCGATGCCTTTGGCGAGGCTTTCAATCTGCTGAAAGGCAAGGCGCAATGAGCCTCTGGGCCACATGGTGGGCATGGATGGCGGCGGCACTGGTGCTGGCAATACTCGAGATGCTCGCGCCCTTCTTCGTGCTGCTCGGCTTCGCCTTCGGCGCAGCGCTCACGGGGGCTCTTGTGTGGGCTGGCGTGATCGGCCCGGAAGGGGCAATCCACAGCCTGCCGCTGACGCTTGTGGTCTTTGCCCTGCTTTCCCTTGTCTCGTGGTTCCTTCTGCAATGGCTCTTTCCGAAATCCCGGGGCCATGTGAAGATCTGGGAAAAGGATATCAACGAGGATTGAGCCCGTGTATTCGCCGGGGAATATGGGATAGCCGGCGGCTGATGGCCGGCCGCCTCAACTCATCAATTTGAACCTGGGGAAGTTGGTGGAGCCAGGGGGAATCGAACCCCCGACCTCTTGCATGCCATGCAAGCGCTCTCCCATCTGAGCTATGGCCCCGTTGCGGCGCTGGCCGCGCTCGCTATGTAGGCAAGCAGGCCGGGCAGTTCAAGCGAAAAATCCCCGGCCCGCCGATATGGGCAAATTCAGCTTTCGTCGTCATCTGCCGCAACGTCGGCGATTTCCTCGAGCGGCACGTCCACGTCGTCGTCGTCATCCTCGAGCACGTCATCGCCGAGATCCACATCGGCCACGACCTCCTCGAGCACAACTTCGGCATCTTCCACCACCGCTTCCTCTGCCGGCTTGGCGGAGGCATCTTCCTTGTCGGCGACCATGACGCGGGATTTGCTGCCGTCATCGACAGGCACTTCCTCACCGGTGTAAGGGCTGATGACGGGGCTTCTGTTCAGATCGTAGAACCGCTTGCCGGTGGTCGGGCAGACGCGCTTTACACCCCATTCTTCCTTGGGCATGAAATTTCCCTTCAATCCGATTGCCATTTTTCGAGAGTCGCCGCCAACTGCCACAAGTGGCGCAGGCTGTCAAAGGCTTTTCTCTGCTTGCACGGAAGGGCAGGCATGGGAAAAACTGGAGCAATCGGTGATGGGTCGGGATGGAAAGGGGCGGAAATGGAGCGGATCATTCTTGCGGGCAGGCCGGATGTGGAGGTGCTTCTGCGCCGCTCGCGCCGGGCGCGGCGCATCAGCCTCAGGGTATCGGGGCTTGATGGCCGGGTCACGCTCACCATGCCGCCGCGCGCCCGTCTGAGAGAGGCGCAGGCTTTCCTGCGGGAAAAGGAGGACTGGATCCGCGCCAACATCGGGCGCGCGCCCGAGGCCGTTCGCCCGGAAATCGGCGGCAGCATTCTCTGGGAAGGGCAGGAGGTGGAGATCCGGGAAGGGAGCGGGCGCACGGCGTGCTTCAGGGATGGCGCGATCTGCGTGCCGCCAGATCCGGCGCGGGTGCGGGCCCGGCTGGCCGCCCTGATGAAGGCGGAAGCGCGCACCCGATTGATGGCGGCCTCGGAGAAATATGCCGACATGCTTGGCGCGCGATTCGGGCGCATCAGCCTGCGTGATCCGCGTTCACGCTGGGGTTCGTGTTCGTCGGAAGGCAATCTCATGTATTCCTGGCGCCTGATCATGGCGCCGCCCGGGGTGCTTGATTACGTCGCCGCGCATGAGGTGGCGCATCTGCGCGAGATGAATCATTCGTCGGCCTATTGGCGGTACGTGGAGCGCATCTGCCCCGATTATGCAACGCACCGGGGGTGGTTGCGGGAAAACGGTGCGCTACTGCATCGCTACCATTTCCGTGATTGACGGCCCCGCTTTTTGTGATCACATTGGGCCCATGGTGAAGAAACCCCGGCAAACACCTCAGATCCTGCCCCAGGCGCGCCCTGCCGAAGCCGCGCATGAACAGCTTTACCGCACCCTGCGCGGGCGCATCATGTATGGCGAGCTTGTGCCGGGGCAGGCGCTGACGCTGCGTGGGCTGGGCGAGGAATTCGGCGTGAGCATGACGCCCGCGCGTGAAGCGGTGCGCCGCCTTGTGGCGGAAGGCGCGCTCACGCTTTCGGCCTCCGGGCGGGTTTCGACGCCGGAGCTTTCAAACGAACGCATCGAGGAGCTTGCAAGCCTGCGCGCGCTCCTGGAGCCCGAGCTTTCAAGCCGTGCCCTGCCGCGCGCCCATGCTGCGCTGATCGAGCGGCTTCAGCATATCAATCAATCCATCGCCGCCGCCGTGGCCCAGCATGATGCGGTGGGGTATCTGCGGGCCAATCTGGAGTTTCACCGCACGCTTTATCTGCGCGCCCAGGCGCCGGCCATGCTGGCGATGGCGGAAACGGTCTGGCTTCAGATGGGCCCGAGCATGCGGCTTCTCTACAGCCGGCTGAAGCGCAGCGAACCGCCGCGCCATCACCGCATGATCCTGGCCGCGCTTCGGGCGGGCGATGAGCCGGGGCTTCGCCTTGCAGTCCGGGCCGATGTCACCCAGGGGCTGAGGATGCTGGCGAACTGAGGCCGGTTTCAGCCCCGCGCTTGCTTGCGCTGGCGGGGGGTGAGCAGCCACGGGCCGACGATCATCACGAAAAGCCCGTAGGCCAGTATCCAGGCAAGGCCCGAAGCGGTGAGCATCCAGGCGGTGCCGGGCAGGAGCGCCGCCGCCTCGCGCAGCAGGAGGCTTACGGCAATCAGGGCGAATATGGCATTGATTGCGGGCGTGGCGAAGAGCGGCCGTCCCGTATGGCCGAGGCTGGCGCGGATCATGACGGCGTTTGTCATGCCGCCGATCGTGCCGATGCCGAATACATGCAAGGCTGCGATCTCCATGGCCGTATCGCCGGACCAGGCTGCAAGGGCCAGAAGGGCGATGCCGAGAGGGATCGTCGCATAGGCGATGTGGAGCACCAGCAGCAGGGGATTGGCAAGGCAGCGTTCGCCCGCCCAGCGGGTGAGCCGCAGGGCGTGCAGCAGGGCCAGCAGGGCGAAGGGCAGGGCCAGAGGTGCGATGCTGCCGAGAAAGACCCATGCCACGAACAGCAGCGCCGAGAGCGCGAGGATCAGCATGTCGAATCGGTTGAAGGGGGTTGGCAGGCGGCCTTCGCCCTGGCGCACGAGCCAGTTGCGGGTGAAGCTTGGCGTGATGCGCCCGCCGATAAGCATGATCAGCAGCAGGATGGCGGCAAAGGCGAGGCGCACCGGGCCATCGGCGCTGCTGCCCGCGAGGATCTCCGCGTGAAACCAGATATTGCCCGCAGAAAGCGCCAGCAGGGGCGCGAGCACCTTGACGTTGCGCCAGTTCCTGCCGGTGATGATCTCACGCGCCATGAGCGCAAGGAGCAGCGGCAGGAAGGCGGCATCCAGAGAGGCCAGAAGGAGCGGCGGCAGCGGCAGAAGCATCGCCACGCGCCCGGCGAGCCACAGCAGAAACAGCGCGATCAGGGGGCGGCCGGTTACGGGCAGGCGGCCTGTCCAGTTCGGCACGGCGGTGAAGAGGAAGCCCGCGATCACCGCCGGAGCGTAGCCATAGAGCATTTCGTGGCGGTGCCAATCGAGCGGTGCGAATGGGGAGGGTATTTCGCCCCCGCCAAGCGCCAGGAGCCAGAGGGCGATCGCGAGCGCCGCGTGGATGGCGGCGAAGAGGAAGAAGGGGCGAAAACCGTAGCTGAAGAGCGCCGGCCCCTGCCAGGCCCTTTCGGCGCGGCTGCCGTGGCGCTTGAGGCGGGGCGGCGGCGCGCCCCTGCTGCCCGCGCCTTTCGCCTCAGGCATGAATCGCCCCATCGCCGCAGGCAAGCGCCGCCTCGCGCACCGCTTCGGAAACGGTGGGATGGGCGTGGCAGGTAAGCGCGATATCCTCGGCCGCGGCGCCGAACTCCATGGCGACGCAGATCTCGTGGATGATCTCGCCGGCATTGGGGCCGATGATGTGGGCGCCGAGGATGCGGTCGGTTTCGGCGTCTGCCAGGATCTTCACGAATCCCTCGCCGGCAAACATCGCCTTGGCGCGGGCATTGCCCATGAAGGGGAACTTGCCCGCCTTGTAGGCGCGCCCCTCGGCCTTCAGCTCTTCTTCCGTCTTGCCGACGCTTGCCACCTCGGGCGCGGTATAGATCACGCCGGGGATCACCGCGTAATTCACATGGCCCGCGCGCCCGGCGATCACCTCGGCCACGGCCATGCCCTCATCCTCGGCCTTGTGGGCCAGCATCGGGCCTTCGATCACATCGCCGATGGCGTAGATGCCGGGGATGTTCGTGCGCCAGCGATCATCGGTGGCGATCTGGCCGCGTTCGGTGCGCCCGAGGCCGAGTGCTTCGAGCCCGAGGCCATCGGTGAAAGGCTTGCGCCCGGTGGCGACAAGCACCACATCGGCATCGATCTGGTGCTCGCTGTCGTCTTTCCTGAGCCTGTAGGTGAGCTTTGCCTTTGTTTTCAGAGCCTCGGCCTTCTGGACCGCCGCGCCGAGGACGAACCTGAGCCCCTGTTTCTTCAGGCTGCGCATCAGGGTTTTCGCAAGCTCGCCATCGAGGCCGGGGGTGATGTGATCGAGGTATTCGATCACGGTCACGTCGGCGCCGAGGCGGGCATAGACGGAGCCAAGCTCGAGCCCGATCACGCCCGCGCCGATCACCACCATGGATTTCGGGATCTTCGGCAGGGAAAGCGCGCCGGTGGAGGTGACGATCACCTTTTCATCCGCTTCTACGCCTGGCAGGGTGGCGGGCTCCGAGCCGGTGGCGATGACGATATTCTTCGCGTTGTGGATCTCTTCGCCCACCTGCACCTTGCCCGCTTCGGGGAGCGTGGCCCAGCCTTTCAGCCAATCCACCTTGTTTTTCTTGAAGAGGAACTCGATGCCCTTGGTGTTCTGGCCGACGGTATTCTGCTTGTAGGCCTGCATCTGCTTCCAGTCCACGCTCGGGGATTTGCCCTTGAGGCCCATTTCGGCGAAATGGGCCTGGGCCTCGTGCAGGGAGTGGGTGGCGTGGAGAAGCGCCTTTGAGGGGATGCAGCCCACGTTGAGGCAGGTGCCGCCCAGGGTTTCGCGCCCCTCGACGACGGCCGTTTTCAGCCCGAGCTGCGCACAGCGGATGGCGCAGACATAACCGCCGGGGCCGGCGCCGATGATGATCACGTCATAGTCAGCCATTGGGGGTATCCTTTTCTCGGTTGGATCGATCGTGGGGGAGGGGGCTGCCTGCCCCCTCCTGGCCTTGCGGCCAGTTCACCCCCGGGAGTATTTCGCCAAGATGAAGCATTGGTCAGGTGATCGCGGTGATGAGGATGGTGAGGGTCGCGGCCTGGCCGATTGCCCAGATCAGCGAGCGCAGGAGGGGGATGCCTGCGCCGTAGGCCGGAACATAGGCGATGCGGGCGGCGAGGTAGATCCAGGCGGCGGTGGTTGTCAGGGGGGAGGATCCTCCGCTGTGGATGAGCAGCAGAACCGCGATCGCGAACAGCAGCAGCGCCTGGGAGTGATTGGCGAGGGCGCGGTCCATGCGGCCTGCGAGCCCGGTAAGGGGGCGGGGCTGATCGCGCGGGCCGGCGCCATAGGCGAGGCCGGTCTGCAGATCGCTCAGCACAACCGTGAATGCGAGCTGGGCGAATTGCAGCAGGGCCGCGAGCGCGAGGATGGTAAGCTCGGGGGGCATCTCTCTCAGAGATCCATCAGGAGCCGGCGGGGATCTTCGAGCGCCTCCTTGACGCGCACGAGGAAGGTGACCGCGCCCTTGCCATCGACGATGCGGTGATCGTAGCTGAGCGCCAGATACATCATCGGGCGGATCACCACCTCGCCGTTTTCGGCCACCGGGCGATCCTGGATCTTGTGCATGCCGAGGATGCCCGATTGCGGCGGGTTCAGGATCGGCGAGGAGAGGAGCGAGCCATAGACGCCGCCGTTGGAGATGGTGAAGGTGCCGCCCTGCATTTCGGCGAGCGAGAGCTTGCCCTCGCGCGCCTTCCGTCCGAGCTCGGCGATTTCCTTCTCGATCTCGGCGAAGCTTTTCTGATCGGCATTGCGGATCACCGGCACCACGAGGCCCGATGGCGTGCCCACCGCCACGCCCATATGGACGTAGTTCTTGTAAACGATCTCGTCGCCATCGATCTCGGCGTTCACATCCGGGACTTCCTTCAGCGCATGCACACAGGCCTTCACGAAGAAGGACATGAAGCCGAGCTTCACACCGTGCTTCTTTTGGAACAGATCCTTGTAGCGGTTGCGGATATCCATGATGGCCGACATGTCGGCCTCGTTGTAGGTGGTGAGGATGGCGGCCGTGTTCTGGGCTTCCTTGAGGCGGCGCGCGATCGTCTGGCGCAGGCGGGTCATCTTCACGCGCTCTTCGCGGGCGGCGTCATCGGCAGGTGAGGCCGGACGGGCAGGCGCTGAAGCGGTCGGTGCGGGCGCGGATGGCACGGGCTTTGGCGCAGAGGCGGCGGCCACGGCCCTTTGCACGTCTTCCTTCATCACACGGCCATCACGCCCCGTGCCCCGCACAGAGCCCGGTGCGAGCCCGGCTTCGGCCATGGCCTTCTTCGCGCTCGGGGCATCTTCCACATCGCGGCCCGCCCCGGTGGCGGGGGCTGGTGCGGCGGCCGCGGCCGGGCTGGCGGATGCGGCCATCGTGCCTTCGCCCGCCTCGATCACGGCCAGCTTCTGGCCGGGGGTCACGGTTGCCCCTTCCGGGGCGAGGATTTCGGCCAGCACGCCGGATGCGGGCGCGGGAACCTCGACGGAGACCTTGTCCGTCTCCAGTTCGCAGAGCATTTCATCG
>JALVEX010000415.1 GCA_027030435.1 Paracoccaceae bacterium | reverse complement strand
ACATGGCTGGCGTTACCGAGGTGATGGTCATGGTGCCGCCCGTGAGGTTGTCCACCACCGTCACCGGGCCATTGTAGGGATTGGTGGCCGACAGGTTGGTGACGGTGATCTGATAGCTGCACGGCGTGCCGAAAGTGCAATGACCGCCATCAGGCCCATCTCCGCCCACCTTCTTCTCCACCTTCACGGCGGCGAAGCCGGCGCAGGATTCGGACAGTGGCTCGCCATCCTTCAGCCCGCCGCTGGCGCAATTCTTCGCCTTGTCCAGCTCGTCCACCGAATCGAAGGCGATGTCGATCTTGATGGATGTGGTGCCGCCCTCGTCCGGCAGCGCGTCGGCGGTAATGGAACAGGCCGGACTGGCGTTCGGCAACGGCGTGCACATCCAGCCCGCCTCAGTGCTGATGTTGGTGATGGTGCCGCCGCCGGAAAGCTGCTCGGAGACGGTGAAAGGGCCATCGAACGGCACGCCGTTGTGCGTCAGTGTGATGGTGCAGCTGCACGTGAACTTGCCGTCCTCGCCCTTGCGGCAGATGCCGCAGCTCTTTTTCACCGCGAATTCCGGCTTTGGCCCGGACAGGCCGCAACCACCGGGCGTGAGCGCGCAGGGCAGCAACACGATTTCAGGAGGATATGTCCAGTCTGGCGTTGGCGGGTAGTCCCACGGCGTGAAGGGGCCTTGCGCAACCGGAACGGACGAAGCGCCCTGCCCCACCGTGCCACCGATCTCGGCCACGCGCCCCGTCGTGCCACCGCAGCCGGGCGTGAAGACGGCCATGTCGCCCATCCAGCCCGTTTCGTCCGGATTGCCCGGTCGGTTGTCGAAGTCCACCATGTAGCTGGCCACGGGCGGCGTGTTGAATGGGCGCACGGGCCGCGCCGGCGCCCCCTGCACGCCGTGCAGCGCACGCACGACGCCGGGCCTGCCGGCGGGATCGGGCAACGGGCGCAGGTTGTCGCCGGTGCTCCACAGGCTGCCGTCGCAGACCTTGCGGTTGATCACGCCCTTGCGGTCATAGGCATACCCCAGCGCGATTCCGCCGGAGGTGGCGCGATGCGGCGGCAACATGCCGATGGCATATTCCTCCGGCTCGGCGATCCAGCGCGAGGGCGTGGCCGGATCGTCCGGCTCCTCCGGCCAATAGCGCAGCACCCGGGCACGGCTGGCGCGGCTGAAGCGCTTCATGGCGAAGGGATTGTCCGGCGCCGCCCGTTGCGCCACGATCATCGCGCCGTTGCGGGTGAACGCGATGTCGGAGATCTCGTCGCGCGAGGCATCGGCGGGCAGTTCCAGCTCGCGCCGAATGTCGCCGGTGAAGGCGCCGGTGCGCCTGTCCAGCGCCACCGACCACACTTCCGCCCTGCCCCCGGCCCGGCTGCGGGCCACGGCATAATAGAGCCGTCCGCCATGCACCGCCACGCCCCATGTCCGCCGCAGCGGCGCCGTGTAGGCCCAGGTGGCGGGATCGGTAGCGTCGAAGGCGGAGGAGCGAATGTCCAGCCGGTTGGCCGGGTCGAAGGGCACCGCCGTCAGCCCCGCCGCCTGTCGGCCCGTGACGCCATGATCGTACGCATCGAGAACGCGCCCGTTCATGTCCAGGCGATGGATCATGCCGGTATCGCGATCGGAAATGAAGAACTG
>JALVEX010000414.1 GCA_027030435.1 Paracoccaceae bacterium | reverse complement strand
TACTGCCCCTCCTCGGCCAGCAGCGCCTTGACTTCCGCGAGAGGCGTGCCCGCCTTCACCACCAGCGTCAGCGCGCCCGGCTCGTAAAGGGTCACGCCCCGCAGCCGCCCTGCGGAAAGGGTTTGCCCCTCTCCAGGCGCTCCGATCCCCCGGGTGCCGCCCCCCTCGATGCGCAGCGGCCCCGTGGCCGCGCGCAGCGCCTCGGCAAGCTCCTCTTCCGTCTTCGGCTCGATCTTCTTCATCATTGGTCCCTGAAATATCCTCGGGGGTGAATTGGCCGCGCAGCGCACGGACAAGAGGGGGCAGACAGCCCCCTCAGGCCGCCGCCGCCCCCGCGCCGCGCCGCGCCGCACTCGCCTCCAGCGGAAACACCTTCGCGGGATTCAAGAGCCAGGCGGGATCAAACACGTCCTTCACCCGCATCTGCGCCTCCATATCCTCGGGAGTGAACTGCACCCCCATCAGATCGCGCTTCTCGATCCCCACCCCGTGCTCGCCGGTGAGGCAGCCGCCCACCTCCACGCAGAGCCGCAGGATATCGGCCCCCATCGCCTCGCATTTTTCCAGATCGCCGGGCTTGTTGGCATCATAGAGGATGAGCGGGTGCATGTTGCCGTCGCCCGCGTGAAACACGTTGCCCACCCCAAGCCCGTATTCCTTCGAAAGCTCGCCGATGCGCTTGAGCACGAACGGCAGTTCGCTCACCGGGATGGTGCCGTCAAGGCACATGTAATCGCTGATCTGCCCCATGGCGCCAAAGGCCGATTTGCGCCCGAGCCAGATCTTCGCGCTCTCCTCCTCGCTGCGGCTCTCGCGCAGCTCCACCGGATCGTGGCGCTCGGCGATCTCGCGAATGAGGCCAAGCTGGAAATCGATCTCTTCATCCGAGCCCTCGACCTCGACAATCAGGAGCGCTTCGCAATCGGGGTAGCCGGGATGGGCGAAGGCCTCGGTGGCCTCGATGCAGGGGCGATCCATGAATTCGATCGCCACGGGCAGAATGCCGGCACGGATGATGTCGCTCACGCAAGCCCCCGCCACTTCGCTTGAATCAAAGCCGATCAGCACCGGGCGCGCGCCCTCCGGCCTCGGCAGGATGCGCAGCGTGGCTTCCGTCACCACCCCGAGCTGGCCCTCGCTGCCGCAGACAAGCCCCAGAAGATCAAGCCCCGGCTGCTCGCCATGCGGCCCGCCAAGCTCGATCACCGTGCCATCCATCAGCACCATCTTCACGCCCATCAGATTGTTGGTCGTCACGCCGTATTTCAGACAATGCGCCCCGCCGGAATTCATGGCGATATTGCCGGCAATGGCGCAGGCAAGCTGGCTCGAGGGATCGGGGGCGTAGAAGAAGCCCTCCTCCTCCACCGCCCCGCTGACGGAGAGATTGGTGCGCCCGGCCTGCACGCGGATGAAACGGTTTTCGCAATCCACCTCGAGCACGTCATTCATGCGCGAAACGCCAAGCACGATGCTGTCGGCCGTGGGCATGGCGCCGCCGGCAAGCGATGTGCCCGAGCCCCGCGGCACCACCGGCACGCCCTCCCCGTGGCAGATCCTCAGCACCGCCGAAACCTCTTCGGTGCTCGCCGGAAGCACCACCGCTAGGGGCGGGCAGCGATAGGCCGTCAGGGCATCGCATTCATAGG
>JALVEX010000413.1 GCA_027030435.1 Paracoccaceae bacterium | reverse complement strand
GCGCCCAGAGCCTGCGTCCGCTTTCCTCGTTGCTGCGCCGGATCGGTGTTGGCGTCCCATTCCCGGTCGGCCTTCTCCGGGTCGATCGTGCCGTCCGGCTCCGGCGTGATGCGGCCCGACTTGATCGCCTTGCGAACGGCCATCTCGCTCACGCCTCGGTGGCGGGCATAGGCGCGTTGCGACAGTCCCATCAGCCGTTCCTCATGCGGATGCGCTCGAACAGGCGGCGAAGCGCGTAGGATCGCACCAGTGACACCACGGTGAAGATGCCGCTCAGCGCCAGATGCGAACCGGCGGCGATCTCGATTCCGAACAGTGGGAATACGAGAAACTGCGTTCCGATCGCCACGCCGAAGCCGATGGCGACATTCGCGACCGCCTCGACCATGGACATGCTCCGGCTCTGTTTCATGCGGCCTCCCGCGCGCCCGCGATCTCATCGAACGAACGGCCATCCCCTTCAAGGGTGGCCGCCTCGCCTGTCAGCTGCTGCCAGCGCTCCACCGCCACGTCGACATAGGCCGGGTTCAGTTCGATGCCCAGACAGACCCGCCCCGTCGTTTCCGCCGCGATCAGCGTGGTGCCCGATCCCATGAACGGCTCGTAGACCGCCTGACCGGGGCTGGAGTTGTTCAGGATCGGGCGGCGCATGCATTCCACCGGTTTTTGCGTCCCGTGGACGGTTTCCGCGTCCTGATCCTTGTTGGCGATCTGCCACAGCGTCGTCTGCTTGCGATCTCCGGCCCAATGGCCCTTGCCGGTTTTCTTCACCGCGTACCAGCACGGCTCGTGCTGCCAGTGATAATCGCCGCGGCTCAGCACCAGCCGGTCCTTGGCCCAGATGATCTGCGAGCGGATGGTGAACCCGCTGGCGATCAGGCTTTCGGCGACGGTGGTGGCATGGAGCGCGCCGTGCCACACATAGGCCACGTCGCCCGGAAACAGCGCCCAGGCCTCGCGCCAGTCGGCGCGGTCGTCGTTCAGCACCTTGCCGGTGCGTTTGGTTTTCGCCGCCCCGGTCTGGTTGCGCCAGCCTGGGTCGTATTCCACCCCGTAGGGTGGGTCGGTCACCATGAGCAGCGGCTTCACGGTTCCGAGCAGCCGTTCCACATCCGTAGCGACGGTGCTGCTGCCGCAGAGCAGGCGGTGATTGCCGAGAATCCACAGATCGCCCGGCTGGCTGACCGGATCGTCCGGCGGCTCGGGCACATCGTCTTCGCCGTCGACCGCGCCTTCCGGCCCACCGTCCAGCCCGCCCAGCAGATCGTCCAGTTCCTCGTCCGAAAATCCGATCAGGTCGAGGTCGAACTCGAGCTCCTGCAGGGCCTCGATCTCGAGGCGCAGCGTTTCCTCGTCCCAGCCGGCATTCTCGGCGATCTTGTTGTCGGCGATCACCAGCGCGCGACGCTGGGCGTCGGTCAGGTGGTCGAGCGTGATGACCGGCACCTTCTCGAGGCCAAGACGCTGCGCTGCCAGCAGACGCCCATGGTCGGCGATGATCACGCCCTCGCCGTCGGCCAGGATCGGGTTGGTGAAGCCGAATTCCTCGATCGATGCCGCAATCTGGGCGATCTGCGCATCGGAGTGGGTGCGGGCGTTGCCCGCGTAGGGTTGCAGCCGCCCGGGCGGCGTCATCTTGATCTTCAAGCGTGATCCTCTTGAA
>JALVEX010000412.1 GCA_027030435.1 Paracoccaceae bacterium | reverse complement strand
GCTCGAGGGCATCGCCAAGCACAACGGCCCGGTAACGGGCGATATCCCCTGGGCGCTGGCGGAATATGTAGCGCGCCATGATCTGGAACTCCACACCCACGCCAGCGCCGAGGCGCAGGTGGCGGCGCTCGCGGATGACATCGCCTACAACAACCACGATCTGCATGACGGCCTGCGCGCCGGGCTGTTCACCGATGCGGAGATCGCCGCGCTGCCGATCGTGGGGGAATGCTACGGCGAGGTGGATGCGCTTCACCCCGGGCTCGATCCCACGCGCCGGCGCCATGAGGCGCTGCGCCGGGTATTCGGGGTGATGGTGGAGGATGTGATCGCCGAGAGCCGGCGGCGGATCGCGGCGCTCGGGCCCGAAAGCGTGGCGGATATCCGCGCTGCGGGCACGCCCGTGATCCGCTTTTCCGACGCGCTCTGGCGTGAGCTGAACGAAATCCGCGCCTTTCTCTTCGCCCGGATGTATCGCGCGCCGAGCGTGGTGGAGATGCGCGCGCGGGTGACATCCGTGGTGCGCGATCTCTTCCCGATCTACATGCAGGATCCCGCGCTTCTGCCCGAGGGCTGGCGCGGGCAGATCGGCCCCGGCTGCGGGGAGGTCGAGCGTGCGCGGCTCGTTTCCGATTACATCGCCGGGATGACGGACCGCTTCGCCCTTCAGGAGCACGCCCGCCTGATCGGGCAGGGCCGACAGGGCGAGGCCGAAGGCGATAGGCCGGCCGGGCGTTGACCTTGCCGGGGCGCTTGGTTACACCCGCGCCACCCTTTCCTGAAAGATGCGAAGATGAACCTGTTTACCGATATCCGCACGCTGGTGCTTGAAAAACTCGCCGAGATGGAGGCCGAGGGCGCGCTGCCCGCCGGGCTTGAGCGCGGCAATGTTTCCGTCGAGCCGCCGCGCGATCCGGCGCATGGCGACATGGCCACCAATGCGGCGATGGTGCTGGCCAGACCGGCCGGGAAGAAGCCGCGCGAGATCGCCGAAGTGCTGGCCGGAAAGCTCGGTGAGGATGCGCGCATCTCGGTGGCGGAGGTTGCCGGCCCCGGCTTCATCAATCTGCGCCTCGCGCCGGCCGTCTGGCAGGGGGTGGTGAAGAGCGTGCTGGAAACGGGGCGCGATTTCGGCCGCTCCGGGATCGGGCAGGGGCAGAAGGTGAATGTGGAATATGTCTCAGCCAATCCCACCGGGCCCCTCCATGTGGGCCATGCGCGCGGCGCGGTTTTCGGCGATGCGCTGGCGAGCCTACTCGATTTCTCCGGCCATGAGGTGACGCGCGAATATTACATCAACGACGGCGGCGCGCAGGTGGATGTGCTCGCCCGCTCCGTCTATCTGCGTTATCTCGAGGCGCACGGGCAGGAAGTGGCCTTCGAGGAGGGCACCTATCCCGGCGATTACCTCATTCCCGTGGGCGAGGCGCTGAAGGAAAAGGTGGGGGATGCCTATCTGGGCCAGCCCGAGGATGTATGGCTCGGGGAGGTGCGCGCCTTCGCCATCGAGAAGATGATGGAGATGATCCGCGCCGATCTGGCGCTTCTCGGCGTGGAGATGGATCATTTCTTCTCGGAAAAATCGCTCTACGGCACCGGCCTGATCGAGGAGGCGCTCGAGCTTCTGCGCGGGAAGGGGCTGATCTACGAGGGCGTGCTCGAGCCCCCCAAGG
>JALVEX010000411.1 GCA_027030435.1 Paracoccaceae bacterium | reverse complement strand
CCTCACCGGAACCACCATGCCCTTCGGGATGAGATCGAAAGAGGACTGGCCGTCGGCGTCGTTGAAATCGTTCCATGCGCTCATGATGCGTTCTCCTGTTCATCGGGTTGGGATTGGGGGATGGTGTGGATCAGCTCCCGCGGCGTGGGCCGCGCGCCGGTCCTGATCTTGTCCATCAGGCGGCCCAGGTGCGGCTCCTCGATCACCTCGAGGCGACCGGAGCGATCCTTGGCCGGAAAGCCGTAAGGGTTCAGCGTCCGGCAGACGAAGGCGCGGTAAGGATCGCCGTCGCCCTCGCGCAGCTCCGCCATGGTGATGACCTCATCGACGATGCCGGGTAGCTCCAGGCCGGTCTTCGAGCCGTCGATCTGCGGCGTGAACACCTTGCGCCCGAAGTCATCCGTTTTCTCGTCGAGGATGCCGACGAACCACACGTTCTTGCCGCGCGTGTGCTGCAGGTGGGTGAGCCAGGCGATCATCTCCTGGCCGTGCAAGCCGTAGGCGCCACGCAAGTCCGGCTTGCCGGTGCGCTCCGAAACCGCTTGCGGCTGTCCTTTCGCCCACTGAAAACACAGCCGCCCGGCCACGGTGATGGAGTCGATGAAGATGGTGTCATACTTATCCAGCACCGCCGGGTCGCCGAAACGTTCACACACGGCCGCGAAATGCGCCTCGCTGTAAGGCTGATCATCCCGCAGCGCCGGGTTCGGCCCGCCGATGAAGACGGCGAAATCCCGGCATTCGTTCCACGTGCGCGGTCGGATGGTGTCCCCCGGCCAGCCCTCGATGGCCAGATCGCCAGCCTCCAAGTCGAAGAACAGCGTGTTGTCCGCATCCAGCGTCCACAAGAGACTGGTCTTGCCGATGCCGGACTTACCGAAGATGGCCCCCTTGATGCCGCGCGCCTCGGCGAGACGCTCGTCGGCGGAGATGATTGGCAAACCGCTCATACCCCATCCCTCCCACTCAGAGAGAGGCGATAGACGGGCTTGCCGGTCTTCACCGTGCGCGCGGGCGCGAACAACTCGCGCAGCCAGTCCGGCCAGGCCATGAAGCTGCGCTCGCACACCCGCAGCATGGTGCCGATGTACTGATCGGGATCGTCGCCATCGGCCGCGATGCGCTCGCGGATCGCGGCCAACTCCCGCTGATCCCACGTCACGCGCTTGGGTAGATCGGCGGTGACGGTGACCGGGCCATCCTCGAAACGCACCTTGCCCGTGTCCTTGCCGTGCGAGGCGCGCACGCCTTGGGCGCGCTGGCCGAAGCGGCGATCGAGCGCGGCGTCCAGCCGCTCCTTCAGTTTCCTGGCATCGCTCAGATGCGCATCCAGTTCTTCCTGCAACAGGGCCAGCTGTTCCACCGGTAAGGCGGCGATCTCACTGACCTGCATCCCGCACAAGTCGGTGATGTGAATGCGGTTGGTTTTCATCGTCCGCACTCCCATCACGCCTGTTTCACGCCGGGTGTATCGGCGGTGCTGGTGCATTGCCGGGTGGCCTCGTAGGCCTCGATATCCTCGAGGCGGTAAACGACCCGGCCGCCGATCTTGATGAACACCGGCCCCTCGCCGATCCAGCGCCAGCGTTCGAGCGTGCGCGGACTGATCTTCCACCGCGCCGCCAGTTCGGTCTGATTCAAGTGCGTGGTTGTCATCGTCGTCTCCTTCGCGTTTGGCCCAATGCCTGCGAAGGAGAATGAATGAGATGCGGGGAGGAAAACGGGGGGCGAGAGGGAGGGGAGACGGGAGGAATGCGAAAATCAGGCTGGAAAACACGAAAAAGCCGCCCCGAAGGGCGGCGTGATGGTCGTGATCTCAAGGCTTCACACTTCGAGCCAGCAGTTGGATCCGCTCTCCCGGATCACCTCTCTCCATGTGGGATGACCTTTGAAGAGATGCTTCAATCGCTTGACGGAAGATCCACACTCAGCCTCCTCGAGAACCTGCGCAACCGGCAAGACCGGACTGCCACTCAACCAAGCCCCGGCAAGCATGGCAACGGCGATCTTCTGCTTTCCACCGGTGAACTCATGCATTCTCCCATGCACGACCAGCACCCCGCCGTCGCCGGAAACCCAAACGGGACCTTTGTCGGCCGGCCCCTTCATCAGGCGCGCGGCGAGGATTTCGGTAGAGACGGCAAGACCATCCTCATGATCGACCACATCGGCCACCGCCACAAGATCATGGCCGCGGATATAGTGATAGTGATGTTGCCCGGGAGGATCGAGAAAGAGTATCACGCGAAGCCCCTCGGATGGCCTGCGCTCGACGAGCCGGCGGAACTCCTCGAAAATGGCGGGCACCGTCATGCCGCGGGCGACCCATATCCCGACGCGTGCCCTGCGCTTCGGCAAACGAGCCGTCCCGAAATCCAGCACCGCGCCGTCGAGATACGGCACGGGATCATCATCGAGCGAACAAGCGAGCCGGGCGGTCACCCGGCGTGCGATGGCTTGCATGTTCAGCGCGTAGATCCAGCGCTTCGCGCTCGAGCACTCATCTTCCCAGACTTCATTACCGAGCCATCCAAGGCGCCCGGTGATCGGATGCGGGACCACGGACGTCAAAGCGTCATCAAGATCATCCTCGACGGCGACGGCGACACCGCCGCCCTGCGGCACGAGCAATCCGGCATCGATCAATCGCTCTCCCACGCCGCGCTTGTGCTCGAGCGCGAGGGCCGAAACCCGTGCGCCGCTGGTGCCGGCAACGGTCGACAACAGACCGAACGCGGCCCGGTCAATCATTGGTGAACGGTTCGTCATCGACGAGAATCCCCCAACGCCGCAGGTATTTCTCACCGATCATCTGCTCCACCGCAGTGCGATCCTTCAGATTGCATCCGTGCGGCCAGGTGATCGTCAGTGTCAGGGTGCGCCGCCTGCCGCCCTCTGGATGCGGGGCGAGTTTCACGGCGATTCTGGCCCGCGTGGCGACATATCTTTCACTCAGAGGCGTGCGATCCCCGAACTTCTCCCTCGCCTTCTCCCAGATCGTACCGCTGGCCCGCGCGGGCTTCTCCAGCGTGATCCTGAAATCAGGGTCATCGATCGCCATGACCCGCAACTCGCGCACCTCGACGCCCTCGATTCCGTCCTGCGGATCGACCGGAAAATCGTGCGGTGACAGCAGTCCGGAAAGGTCATAACGGCGCAGGGGCAGGCGGCTTTCCTTGAATTCGATGCCGAGAAGGTGAACGACGGTCGCCTTCACGATCTCGGTTCGGGTCCGCCTGTCATTGGCGATCACCTCGATGGCGCCGGTCGCCGGCTCATAGGTCACCGCCGCCTCGAAAACAGGCCTGTATGCCTGACGAACGAGAGCACCTTGATCGTTGAAACGCAACAGATCATCGGGACGCCCCTCGCGATAAATCGTTACCTGCACCAGGTCGCAATCATCTCCCTCGAGGGTCGTCCTCACCCGGTCGAAAATATCGACATGCACATGAGCCGCGCCCGAAAACTCCTTGATCGCGGAAACGAAGGCGTGACGAGCCTCCATGTCGCGCCGCACGTCATGCCCGGCTTCGGTCATGTAACCAGCCCACATCCGGCCACGCCGCCGGTCTTCCGTGAAGCGGACCTCCTCCGCGTGGCGGAATCGTTCCTGTGCGTTGAGAAACATCCAGAGCGAGCGCGCATGCGGGTTCTCAAGCCCATCGAGAAAAGCTGGATCCTCGGCCACACTGTAAAGCGCCGCCTGTCCCGGCTCATCGGTCAAGGCATGCACACGCTCGACATCGTTCTGTATCCGGTCCCGCTGGGCGCGGGACATCTTCTCGATGGCGCCTATCAGCGGTTTTGGCAACTCCGCTTCCGGCACATTCCAGTCGAACTCGCTGGAAAGGCCGATTTCAGGCCGGTCGAAATATTGGCGCAGCGCCTCACCGGGCGTTCTGCGCAGAAAGGCGGACAATGCTGTCATCGGATTATCCTTTCAGCTGAACGTTGCATGTCTATCAGCTGATTAGCGTAGTGTCCGTCAAGCCGCAGTCAAGCGAAAAAATACGCAAATCCGCAGATGTGCTATTATCTGTGGAAAAGTGACGGCTGGCCCCGGGCCGTGGTTATCAGGCTCAACTTCAACAATCTGACACGTGCGGCCTCTTCCGATACAGCGAATTGCTGCATCACAAGCCGGATCAGCTCGATGGCATGTCTCGAAGCAACATGTATATCGCCGTGCAATTCGTGCGAGGCGCAGTAGTCCGAAACGAGGCGGCGAACCAGTGTCGCCGGCATCAGTAGTGCTCCACTGATGTAGCCGGCCTGCCATTCCATCCAGTCGGTTTGCGGGGCATTCAGGATGTTTTCGCGCCTGGAGATCGCCTTATTGGCGTTCGGATCGCGCTCGAACATGTCGCCGGTCGCGAATTTTTCCGCCCAGAGGTGCCCATGGAACGTCACATGTCCGAACTCATGTGTGAGCGTAGTCCGAAAGCGGTTCTCGCGCCGCTCGTCGGCGGACAATCGTTCGGAAATCGAAACCCTCGGCCTTTGATCCGCGAAGAACTCGGTCACCCCTTCGACATCCTCGCCATACTTGGTGAGATCGGCATAGGTGTCCAGGTCCTCCACGTGCTTCTCGACCAGCACGGTCAGGTCGTCGGTGAGAACGGGATATTCGACCTTCCCACGGTGCGAAAGCAGAAACCCCCGGATCAACCGCTCACACTCGGCATCGAGCTCGCGTGCCTCGTAATAGGGCCGCTTAACAAAGCGTCCGGTGCTATCCGGGATCATCCGCACCATGAGCCAGGCATCACTCCTTCAACGTCTTCCTGAAATTGGCGAAGGCCTTGACGACCTTGTCGGGATCGGACGCCTTCCGGCGCAGATCGTCCGGCAACCGTCCCGCGAGCGCGAAAAGATAATCCTCCGGTATGTTCAGAACACTCGAGAACTGACGAATCAGGTGGCTGGAGCTGGGGCTGCGGCGGTCGTGTTCGATATCGTTGAGGTATTGCGGAGAAATCGGGCCGCCGTCCTCTTCCTTCACCACCCGTGCCGCAAGCTCCTTCTGGCTCATGCCGAGAGCCTTGCGCGCCTTCGATATGGCGCGCCCGAACGTCATCCCATCAGCGGTCATGGCCGAACCCTTACTAACAGTCCCTGTCAATCCGCTTGTTCGCGGATACGCGAATTGTTACGCTGAAATCCGAAACAAGGCAACTTGCGACCAGACTCCGGCCGCCATCCATCACGAAAGACACAGATGCTGAGATTGCTTCACACGGCAGATGTTCATCTCGATTCGCCCCTGAAGTCCCTCGCCCTGCGCGACCCGGAGCTGGCTGAAAGGGCCGACATCGCCACCCGTGCCGCTTTTTCCCGCATCATCGACACCGCCATTACCGAAAATGTCGCCGCACTGCTCATTGCCGGTGACCTGTTCGATGGCCGTCAGCGCAGCGCCAGAACGGGCGCGTTTCTCATCTCCGAGTTCGACCGCCTGCGTGCGCATGGCATTCGGGTCTTTTACGTCAAGGGCAATCACGACGCGGAAAACCCGGTCTCCGGCGCCATCGACCTGCCGGACAACGTCCATGTCTTCGGCGGTCGCGCGGAAAAAGTGCAGCTGGCCGAAAATGTGTGGATCCACGGCATCAGCTATGCCCACCGCCATGCGCCGGAAAGTCTGCTGCCGAAGTTTCATCCGCCCGTTCCCGGCGCCATCAACATCGGCATGCTGCACACCTCCCTTACCGGCGCACCGGGCCACGATGTCTATGCCCCCTGCACCGTGGCGGAGCTGGCCGCTCACGGCTTCGACTACTGGGCACTGGGCCACGTGCACAAGCGACAGGTACATCATGAAAGTCCGTTGATCGTCATGCCCGGCACGCCACAGGGGCGCGACATCGGCGAAACGGGGCCGAAATCGGCCACCCTCATCACCATCACAGAGGGTATCTCCATCCGTCAGGTGCCCACATCGATCCTCGAGTTCGCCACCATTGACCTGATGGCTGCCGAGGCTGAAAGCAACGAAGCGCTGCGCACGATGCTGCGGCAAAAGGTGCAGGAAATGGCCAACAGCCTGCACGGGGATTTCGGCGCCGTCCGCGTGCGGCTGACGGTTGATCCGGCGCGGTACTGGCGGCTTCTGCGCGACCGTGACGTCTGGAACGAAACCGTGCGTGACATCCTGCGCGAAACCGGCCGGCTATGGCTGGAGAAGCTCGTCATCGAGCGCTTCGAAACCAAGAAATCCGCAGGACATGGCGCCATCGACGAGCTGGGCCAGCTGATGAACGATGTTCTCCAGGAAAAGGCCTTCCGACGCAAGCTCCACGGCCGCGTGGAAGAGTTCCTGAGCGAATTGCCTCCGGAGCTGAGAGCAGAGATGGCTGGCGATGAAACCGGACTTGCCAAGCTTGCGGACGATCTTGCCCATGCGGGCCGGGAGCGCGTTCTTGCCCACATGCGCGGAGGAGAAGACCGCTAATGCGTCTGCGCGAACTGACGCTTGATTTTTTTGGCCATTTTTCCGGCAAGCGCTTCGATTTCGGCGACGCCGGCGAAGGTCCCGACTTTCATGTCGTTTACGGCTCCAACGAAGCCGGCAAAACCACCCTGATGGAAGCATATATTCGCCTCCTTTACGGCTTTCCGAACCGCGAGCCTTACGATTTTCTGCACCAGCGCAAGAACCTGCGCATCTCCGGCGTGTTCGAGGCCAATGGCGAGCGCCTGTCCCTCACCCGCCTGCCCAAACGTGCACCCAACCTGCTGGACGAACACGGCAACCCGCTGCCCGAACAGGCCATCGCCGCGCACTTGGCGGGCCTTTCGGAAGAAGATTATCGCAAGCTTCTCTGCCTTGATGATCGGACCATCGAGGTCGGCGGCGAGGAAATTGCCAATGCGCGAGGCGAAATTGGCCGGCTGCTGTTTTCCGCCGCTGCCGGTATTGCCAATCTTGGCGAGGTGCTGGGCACCCTGCGCGATCAGGCCGATACACTATACCGCAAGCGCGCCAGCAAGACGCGCATGGCCGAGCTGAAACGCCAGCTCAGCGA
>JALVEX010000410.1 GCA_027030435.1 Paracoccaceae bacterium | reverse complement strand
TTTTCCTATATTCCTCCCTACTTTCCCGCATGGAGACGGACCATGGCCCTCCCCGCCCCCGAAACAGCGCTGAATTCGCTCGGCTTCGCCAAACCGCCGGCCGAAACCCGCGTGGTCGTCGCCATGTCGGGCGGGGTGGACAGCTCCGTCGTCGCCGCACTGCTGAAGCGCGAGGGCTATGACGTGGTGGGGGTGACGCTCCAGCTCTACGATCACGGCGCGGCGCTGGCCAGGAAGGGCGCCTGCTGCGCAGGGGTGGATATCCATGACGCCCGCCGCGTGGCCGCCGAAATGGGCTTTCCCCATTACGTGCTCGATTACGAAAACATCTTCCGCGAAACCGTGATCGACGAATTCGCCGACAGCTACCTCGCCGGCGCAACGCCCGTGCCCTGCATCCGCTGCAACGAGCGGGTGAAATTCCGCGATCTGATGGAAACGGCGCGCGATCTCGAGGCCGACTGCATGGCCACCGGCCATTACATCCAGCGCAAGCTCGGCCCGCGCGGGGCAGAGCTGCACATGGCCGCCGATCCGAAGCGCGATCAGAGCTATTTCCTCTTCACCACCACCCCCGAGCAGCTCGATTACCTGCGCTTTCCGCTGGGCCACCTGCCCGACAAGAACGCCACCCGCGCGCTGGCGGCCGAATTCGGCCTTTCGGTGGCCGACAAGCCCGACAGCCAGGATATCTGCTTCGTGCCCGACGGCGATTACGCCGCCGTGATCGAAAAGCTGCGCCCCGAGGCGGCGGAGCCGGGCGAGATCGTTGATCTCGAGGGCAATGTGCTGGCCCGCCACGAGGGCGTGATCCGCTATACGGTGGGCCAGCGGCGCGGGCTCGGGATCGGCGGGCTCAAGGCGCCGCTCTACGTGGTGCGGCTCGATCCCGAAACCCGCCGGGTGATCGTGGGGCCGAAAGAGGCGCTGAGGACCCGCCTGGTGCCGATCTCGGGGGTGAACTGGCTTGGCGACGTGCCGTTCGACAGCCGCGGCGAATGGCACCTCTCGGTCAAGCTGCGCTCGACCCGCCCGCCGCGCGAGGCGATCATCCGCCCCCTTTCGCCCACGGAGGCCATGGTGGAGCTGCTCAACCCCGAAGAAGGGGTCGCGCCCGGCCAGGCCTGCGTGTTCTACGAAACCGGCGGCACGCGGGTTTTCGGCGGCGGCTGGATCCAGAAACGCGCCTGAGGCGTATTTCCTCCATATCACTGGTCGCTAAATATCCCCGCCGGAGGCAAGAAACTTCAATGCATCCGGCGGGGATATTTGCGGACCAATGATGACAGGGAGAAGGGCCGGCCGTATCGCACGGGAGCGCTTTCCATCAGAGCGCGGCGAGCACGGCGCACGCGGCGCGCAGCCCCGGCGCCTCGCCGCCCCGCCCGAGGCGCTCCATGGTGAGTGCCATCGCCGCCTGCTGCGCCTGCGGTGCGGCAAGCACCTGTGCGAGCGCTTCGGCAATCCTTTCGGGGCGGCACTCCCGGCCGAGGAATTCCGGCACGGCGCGGGTTTCAGACACGAGATTGACGAGCGTCACCGTATCCACCTTCAGCGCCCGCGCGATCAGCTGGCGGCTGAGCCAGTTCATGTCATAGGCGATCACCATGGGCGTGGCGGCGGCGGCCAGTTCCAGCGAGACCGTGCCCGAGGCGGCCAGCGCCAGATCGGCGGCGGCGAAAGCGGCGCGTTTCTC
>JALVEX010000409.1 GCA_027030435.1 Paracoccaceae bacterium | reverse complement strand
ACCGGTGGTGCCGCCGGTATGGAAATAGGCGCCCACGCGATCGCCGGGGCTGTCTTCGAAGGTGAGCGCGTCTGCCGGGTATTTCGCCATTTCCTTCCGGAAATCCAGCACCTTCGCCTTGTGGCTGACCGGATTCTTCGGGCGGATGAGCGGCACGATCCAGCTTTTGGGCGGCGTGAGGTAGCGGTTGAGATCCACCTCCAGCACCGTTTCCACATCCGGCGCATCCTCTAGCGCCTTCGCCACCTTCTGCGCCACGTCGGTTTTCGGGAAGCTCTTCAGCGTCACCACCACTTTCGCGCCCGTCTCGCGCAGGATCGAGGCGATCTGCTCGGCATCCAGAAGCGGATTGATCGGGTTGACGATCCCGGCAATGGAGCCGCCCAGCAGGGTGATGATGGTCTCATTGGCATTGGGCAGGATATAGGCCACCACGTCATCTTCCCCGATGCCCAGCGCGCGAAACATGTTTGCCGCCTGGATGGCCCTTGCCCTGAGCGCACGCCAGGTCAGGGTTTCGGCCTTGTCATCCGGCCCCGAGGTGATCTGGTAGCTGACGGCCGGGCGATCCCCGTGCCGCTCGGCCACATTGCTCAGGAACTGATACATCGTGGCCGGAACATCGCGCTCCTGCCACGGCTTCTCGGCCTCGATGGCGTTGCGGTCCTCGATGCTGGCAAAGCGCGTCATGTGGTTTGTCCTCCCCGTCGCCGCTGCCGCCGCTGCACGGCTTTCGGGCACGAAAATGAAGGTTTTTCGCCCGTCGCGCAACTCTGACGCTGCGAAACGGAGCGCGGACAGCCGCCCGGCCCTTCATCCTGGGGAAAACCTCCGGAGGCGTTTGGGTGTGCGGGGGGCTACTCCGCTGCCAGCCCTTCGGTGAACTGGAGGCGCGCAAGGCGCGCATAAAGCCCGCCTTCGGCCACCAGATCGTCATGCCGGCCCTCGGCCACGATCCGGCCTTCGTCAAACACCACGATCCGGTCTGCCTTCTTCACCGTCGCGAGGCGGTGGGCGATGATGATCGTCGTGCGCTCGCGCGCCATTTCCTCCACAGCCCGCTGCACCGCGCGCTCGCTCTCGGCATCGAGCGCCGAGGTGGCTTCGTCAAGAAGCAGGATCGGCGCGTCGCGCAGGATCGCGCGGGCAATGGCGATGCGCTGCTTCTGCCCGCCCGAAAGCATCACGCCGCGCTCGCCCACGAAGGTATCGTAGCCCTTCGGCAGCGCCACGATGAAATCATGCGCCGCCGCCGCACGCGCCGCCGCCTCCACTTCCGCATCCGTGGCGCCGGGGCGTCCGAAGCGGATGTTTTCGCGCACGCTGGTGGCGAATATCGCCGGATCCTGCGGCACCAGCGCGATCTCGCGGCGGAAATCATGGCGTGCAAGCGTCTTCAGATCCTGCCCGTCGATCAGCACCGCGCCCCTGTCGGGATCGTAAAAGCGCAGCAGAAGCTGGATGATGGTGGATTTTCCCGCCCCCGAAGGGCCGACGAGCGCCACCGTTTCGCCGGGGTTGACCGCGAGCGAAACGTCACGAAGCGCCGGCTGCTCGGGGCGCGAAGGGTAATGAAACGTCACCCCCTCGAAGGCAACCGCTCCCTTCACGGGGCGCGCCAGCGCCACCGGGCGGGGCGGATCCTGCACCGCGTCCTCGGCATGAAGCAGCTCCACCAGCCGCTCGGTGGCGCCCGCGGCG
>JALVEX010000408.1 GCA_027030435.1 Paracoccaceae bacterium | reverse complement strand
TGGTGGCGCCACCCGGGCGCGCCGGCCTCTCCCCATGCCCTTGCAGCCGGGGGGCGGGGCTGTTACCTCTCCTGAAAAGCCGATGGTTTTGATCGGGATTTTCGCGGAAGGGCACGAGGGTGAGCGAAGAGATACCCCGTCTTGAAATCAGCAACATCACCAAGGCCTATGGCGGGCGCAGGGTGGTGGACGATCTTTCGCTCAAGGTGATGCCGGGGCAGGTGACCTGCCTGCTCGGCCCCTCGGGCTGCGGCAAATCCACCACGCTGCGCATCATCTCCGGGGTCGAGATGCAGGACAGCGGCGAGATCCGGGCCGATGGCGAGCTGATCTGCGATACCATCTTCCGGGTGCCGCCGGAGGGGCGCTCGATCGGCATGATGTTTCAGGATTTCGCGCTGTTTCCGCATCTGACCGTGGCCGAGAACGTCGCCTTCGGGCTGAAGGGGCTGGCGGCGCGCGCGCGCGAGGCGCGGGTGCGCGAACTCCTTGAAAAGGTGGGCATGAGCCACTACGCCGATGCCTGGCCGCACCAGCTTTCGGGCGGCGAGCAGCAGCGGGTGGCGCTGGCGCGGGCGCTGGCGCCGCGCCCCTCGCTGATGCTGATGGACGAGCCCTTCTCCGGCCTCGACAACCGCCTGCGCGACGAGGTGCGCGATGCCACGCTCGAAGTGCTGAAGGACGAGGGCGCGGCGGTGCTCCTCGTTACCCACGATCCTTCCGAGGCCATGCGCATGGCCGACGAGATCGCGCTCATGCGCGAAGGCCGGATCGTGCAGCAGGGCGCGCCCTACAATCTCTACAACGCCCCGGTCGACAAGGAAGCCGCCGCCTTCTTCTCCGATATCAACGTGATCACCGGCACCGTGCAAGGCGCACTCACAGATACCCCCTTCGGCCAGTTCCTCACGCCGGGGGTTCCTGACGGCACCGAGGTCGATATCGTGATCCGCCCCCAGCACCTGAAGATCGATTTCGATCGTGCCGGCAGAGGCCCGAACCCGACCCCGAGCGATGGCGTGCCGGCGCGCGGGGTGGTGGAGCGGGCGCGCTTCCTCGGCAATGAAAGCCTGGTGGATTTCCGCATGGAGCACGATGGCTCAAAGCTTGTCGCCGCGGTGCCTTCCGTCTTTCTGCCCCGCCCCGGCACGCCGCTGTGGCTCACCATGCGGCGCGATCGTTGCTTCGTGTTTCCGCGCCGGGCAGGGGGCGGGGCAGGGAGCGGGACGGGCCAATCCGAAAGCGGTGCGGGCGAAGGCCCCGGCCGCGAAGGCGCGCGCTCCCCTCAGCCGCGCTCGAAAAAGCCCGGATGATCCTGCTGCAGGCCGAAGGTGATGACGCGGGCGCGGTAGCGCCGGTTGATGCGATCCACCACTGCCGCGAGCTTTTCGTCACGGCTTCGGCGGCCGGGCGCAAGCGGCAGGAAAAGCTCGCCCGGGCGCTCCGAAAGCGCGATCACATCGCCAAGATGCACCCCGAGCGAGCCGATCAGCCCCGGCGCACGCTCGGCCTCCATGCGCTGCCAGAGGCGGCGGTAGAGGGCGAGGAAGGCGCGGGTGTCCTGGCTCGCGGTGAGGGTGAGGCTGCCGCGCCAGCCGCCGCCCTGGGCGCCCCGGATGCGCCCGCCGCTCCAGCCGCGCCCCGCCGCCGGAGGCGCTCCCGCCGGCCCCGCCTTCCAGCCGCCCGGGGGCTGGAAGCGCAGCGAGAGGGAAAAGCGGCGCGCGCACCAGCCATCGCGCCGCATCCGCTCCGCCGCCTTCTCCACCAGCCAGCGGCCGACGAGAAAGGCGCGCTCCGGGCTGCGGAATTGGGGCGCCAGCACCTTGGAATTGCCGTAGCCGCCGCGCTGCGTTTCCAGCACCGGGATATCCTCGCCCTGCAGCGCGCGCACGAATCGCTCCCCCTCCACCGAGCGCCAGATGAGGCGCGCATGGCGCGGATCGAGCCCGTGGAGCGCCGCCACGTCCCACACCATCGCCCGATGGAGCCGCCGCGCGATCCCGCGCGAGATTCCCGGCAGATCCTCGAGCTTCAGATGGGCGATGCGTTCGGGCATGTTTTCGGGCGCGAGCCATTGCAGCCCGTCGGGCTTTTCGAGCTTGCCGGCGATCTTGGCGAGCAGCGGATTGGGGCCGAGCCCGATCGAGCAGGTGAGTTCGCTGCCCACCTCCTCGCGGATCGCCGCCTTCATCCGCCGCGCCAGCGCCTGCGCGCCTTCGAGGGTGGCGCTGGAGCCGCCGAGCGCCACCTGGAATTCATCCACCGAACGGATGCGCTCGAGCTCCGCCATCCGGTCGAGCACGGCGGCAATCTTCTGGTTGACGCGCACATAAAGCCGGTGCCGGCTGGGGCGGAAGACGATCCCGGGGCACATGCGCTTTGCCTCGTAAATCCTTGTTCCGACACCGATTCCATGGCGCTTTGCCTCCTTGCTCGCGGCCACGATACAGCCCGATTCGGCCTCCACCGCGGTGATCGCCACGGGGCGGCCGCGCAGGGCGGGATCCACCTGCTGCTCGACCGAGGCGAAGAAGCTGTTCATGTCGATGTAAAGGGTGCGAAAGCGGGGCATCGGGGCGTATTTCATCTTGCGTCAGGGATTAAATGTTCTTAGTTTGTTCTCATGGTGGAGCGCAAGAAACATTTCGCGAATGTCGCCTTCGGCGGCGGATGGTCCGAGGATCTGGTGGCGGAAGGCGAGCTTTTCGCCGTGCTCGATGTGCTGCGCCGCGCGGCGCGCGAATGCGGCATGCGCGATGTGCGCGATGAAGCCCTTGGCGACGCGCTTGCCCATGTGCATGATCGGGTGGAGAAGGGGCCGATGCTGGTGGACGGTCTGCAGCGCGCGCTGGCAGAGCCCGATCCGGCGCGCCGGGTGGCGCAGGCGCGCCGCTATGTGAAGATGATCGAGGAATGGGCCGGCGTATGAGCGAAAATCAGCAGGCGGGGGCAGGGGGCGCGACGCCCGGCCAGCGGCTGGCGCGCGGGGTGTGCCGGGCGCTCGGGGCGCTCGATTTCGCCTGCCTGACGGAATGCGTGCCCACCCGCGGGCTCAGGGCCGATGTGATGGCGCTCGGGCCAAAAGGCGAGATCTGGATCGTCGAATGCAAATCGTCGCGCGCCGATTTCACCGCCGATCGCAAGTGGCAGGGCTATCTCGCCTGGTGCGATCGCTTCTTCTGGGCGGTGGCGCCGGATTTCCCGGCCGAAATCCTGCCCGCCGATACCGGCCTGATCCTCGCCGATTCCCACGGCGGCGAGATCATCCGCACCGGCCCCGAAGCCCGGCTCGCACCCGCCCGGCGCAAGGCGCTTTCCCTGCGTTTCGCCCGCCAGGCCGCGCGCCGCCTCCAGGCGCTGCACGATCCCCGCCCCGGCGGCCTGCCTCAGCCCTGAGCGCCCCCGCGCGCCTTTGCCGCCTCGGCCGAGGCGCGGATTTCCTCGGCAATCTCCATCGCTTCCTCGGGCTCGAAATCCATCGGGATCTCAATCCCTTCCGCCGTGATGTAAAGGCGGACCATCCCCTCCGTCGTCGGGCCGATCTGAAGATTGGCGGTGATATCGCTTTCGCTGTTGATCCCCATGATCCCTTCCACCTCATGTTTTGCGCCTGATCGGGCAGTGCCGGGCCGCGATAGGCGCAAAAGCGGGATTTTTCAACCCGTGCCTCTTGCAAAGCCCGCCCCCCGGCGCTAAATCCCGCCATGTGCCGGCGTAGCTCAGTTGGTTAGAGCGCCTGATTGTGGATCAGGAGGTCCCCCGTTCGAGCCGGGGCGCTGGTACCATCCCCTTTCATCCCTTCATCTTGGCGGAAATACTCCCGGGGGTGAATTGCCGCCCGGCGGCAAGAGGGGGCCGGCGGCCCCCTGCCGGCAGCTGCCATCAGGGGCGATCGCCGGCAATGACGGCGATGCGCTGGCGCAGCCGCCTGCCGTCTGCGTCATAGATCAGGATTTCCTCCCCCCCTTCGGCCTTTTCCACCACCACCGCGATCCAGTCGCTGCCCCGGGTGAAGGCGCGCGCCTCGCTGCCTGCGGGCAGGGCGATGCTTTCGGGGAGCGCGAGTGCCGCATTCGGGCTTGTATCGGCGCGGTAGCGCATGACAAATAGCGCGATGATGGTCACAATGCCGAGGATCATCACCGCCGTCAGCACCGTCACCAGACGGCGCAGAAACCTGATATTCGCCGGCTCCGGGCCGGTGTGGGGAGCATCGTTCATGTCCGAGCCGTCCGATCGCGTTGTGCGGGTTGAAATCGGGGAGAACCCGCCTTCACGCCTTGATAAGGCGCTTTCGCGCGATGTGCCAGAGGCAGCGGCGCTGAGCCGCTCGCGCATCGCCCGCCTGATCGGTGCGGGGCGAGTGCGCCGGGTTGGAAGCGCGGCCCCCGTCACCGATCAGAAGGCGCGGGTGGCGACCGGCGAGATCTACGAGATCGCCATTCCCGAAGCGGCCGAAACCCACATGGAAGCAGAAGCCATCCCGCTCGCCGTTCTCTTTGAGGACGAGGATCTCATCGTCATCGACAAGCCTGCCGGCATGGTGGTGCACCCCGCGCCGGGCACGCCCTCGGGCACGCTCGTCAATGCGCTTCTCCACCATTTCGGCGGCCATCTTTCCGGCGTCGGCGGCAGGAATCGCCCCGGCATCGTGCATAGGATCGACAAGGATACCTCCGGCCTCCTCGTGGTGGCCAAATCCGATGCCGCGCATCAGGGGCTCGCCGCGCAGTTCGAGAAGCACAGCGTGGAGCGCCATTACAAGGCGATCGTGCACGGCGTGCCCGAGGCCTCCGATCCGCGGCTGAGGGGGCTGCGGGGGGTAAGCTTCGAGCCGGGCGACATCCTCAGGATCACCTCCGGCCTCGCCCGCCACAAGACGGACCGCCAGCGCCAGGCGGTATATTTCGGCAGCGGACGCCACGCGGTGACGCGCGCGCGCACCATCGAGCGCTTCGGCACGCCCCCCGCCGCGGCGCTTCTCGATTGCTGGCTCGAAACCGGGCGCACCCATCAGATCCGCGTTCATCTCGCCCATGCCGGCCACGGCATCATCGGCGATCCCGTCTATGGCGGGCGGCGGCGGCTTTCGCCCCGCGCGGTGGGGGAGGCGGGGGCGGAGGCCGCGCGCGCCTTTCCCCGCCAGGCGCTGCACGCGGCAACGCTCGGCTTCACCCATCCGGTGAGCGGCGCGGAAATGCGCTTTGGCTCCCCTCTCCCGGACGACATGAAAACCCTCATCAACGCCCTGAGAGGCCTTGAAAAACACCCCGGCGATACCTAGGTGATGTGTGAATGCGCCCTGTCGATCCGCACAAGCGATCCGGGGCCGAAAGGGAGAGTGAATGAGCAATTACACCAAACTTCCGGTGCCCTCGCCGGAACAGGGCCTGAACCGCTATCTTCAGGAAATCCGCAAGTTCCCGATGCTGGAACCGGAAGAGGAATACATGCTGGCCAAGCGCTGGGCCGAGCATCAGGATACCGAGGCCGCGCACAAGCTGGTGACGAGCCATCTGCGCCTCGCCGCCAAGATCGCCATGGGCTATCGCGGCTACGGGCTGCCCCAGGCGGAGGTGATCTCCGAGGCCAATGTGGGGCTGATGCAGGCGGTGAAGCGGTTCGATCCCGAAAAGGGCTTTCGCCTCGCCACCTATGCCATGTGGTGGATCCGCGCCAGCATCCAGGAATACATCCTGCGCTCCTGGTCGCTCGTCAAGATGGGCACCACAAGCGCGCAGAAGAAGCTTTTCTTCAACCTGCGCAAGGCCAAGGCTCGCCTCGGCGCGCTCGAGGAAGGCGATCTTCACCCCGAGAAGGTGAAGCAGATCGCCCATGATCTCAACGTGACCGAAGACGAGGTGATCTCGATGAACCGGCGCATGTCGGGGGGGGATGCCTCGCTGAATGCGCTCGTGAGTTCGGACGGCGAGGGCGCGACCCAGTGGCAGGACTGGCTGACCGACGACAACGCCGATCAGGCCGCGGAACTCGAGGAGAAGGACGAGCTGCAGGTGCGCCGCGAGATGCTGGCGCAGGCGATGGACGTGCTCAACGATCGCGAGAAGGACATCCTCACCAAGCGCCGCCTTTCGGAAGATCCGATCACGCTCGAGGAGCTTTCGGGCGAATATGGCGTCAGCCGCGAGCGCATCCGCCAGATCGAGGTGCGCGCCTTCGAGAAGCTGCAGAAGCGGATGAAGGAGCTGGCGAAGGAAAAGGGCCTTCTGGAAACGGCCTGAGGGGCGAGCGATCGTCCGAACTTCCCCAGGTGTTCAATGCCACATGCAGGGAGCCCGGACATTCCCATGCTTTCAGGCTCGGTTGATGAGGATGTGAACATGATGCCAGCGGCACCGCTGAAATCGCTGTTACTGGAAGCCTACAGGCCATGCCGCTTTTTCGGACAGTGTCGGGAGGCAAGCTGGGAGCCGGAAAATGGATATGTCCCACGCGGTTACTTGGGTGCGACCGGCCATGCCGAGGATGTTGAGGTCGTCATGGTCCTTTCCGAGCCGGGGCATCCTCACGAAGGTGAGAGCTATGACGTTTCGCTCGGGCCCGAGCGCCTGATGGCTGCCTGTGCAGCCCATGCTTATGAATGCTTCAAGCATGGAAGGGATCTTTTCCACCGCAATGTGCGGTGGTTCATTTCGCAACTCTATCCAGACATGACCTTTGACGAGCAACTCAGAAGGGTCTGGATAACCGAAGGCAGGCTGTGTTCCATCGATAATGAAATCGGCTCGGTTACGGACAGAACATGCGCCGCGAACTATCTTGTTCGTCAGATCGAATTGTTGCCCAACGCCATAGTTGTCGCATTCGGCGGCAAGGCAAGGCGTTATCTGAAGGGCTTGGGCATCGATTTCATCGGCGCCTATGCGCTCGCACCGCCGGGAGCGAATCACCGGCCTGCGCGGCCAAGCTGGGAAGCGGCGATCGCCGAAATCCAGCAGCGGCGCTCTACACGGTGAACCCTGCGCCTTGTTCGCATTGCAAGGGAATGTCGGTTTGATCGGATTTTTTCGTGTTTCAGGCGGAGGGTATTTGGCCGCCCGGGTGGGCATGAATGTATACGCCTTCACACCGG
>JALVEX010000407.1 GCA_027030435.1 Paracoccaceae bacterium | reverse complement strand
GGAAGAAGCGGGCGCGCTGCTCATCCGTGCAGAAGCCGAACACATGCTCCACCACGCCCCGGTTGTACCAGGAGCGATCGAAGAGCACGATCTCGCCCCCGGCGGGCAGCTGGCGCACGTAGCGCTGGAAATACCATTCGCTGGCCTCGCGCTCGGTGGGCTTGGAGAGCGCCACCACGCGCGCCACGCGCGGGTTGAGATTTTCGCGCAGCCGCTTGATGGTGCCCCCCTTGCCGGCCGCATCGCGCCCCTCGAAGATCACGCAGAGCCGCGCGCCGCTTTCCTTCACATGGGCCTGCATCTTCACAAGCTCGATCTGGAGCGCCGCCATGGTTTCCTCGTATTCGCTGCGCTTCATCACGCGCCGGTAGGGATAGGCGGGATCGAGGATGTCCTTCTTGCCGGCGGAGCGGATCGCGGCGCGGATCTCCCCGGGCGCCTCTTCCTCGAAGAAGCGGGAGATCGCGCCCCCGAAGGGTAGATTTTCGGCCGTTGTGCTCATGCGCCATACTCCCTGAGATTGCCCTGGTAATCGGTGTAGTGGGTGCCGATCAGATCCATTTCATAGGGGGTCGTCTGGTAGATTTCATTGACCCAGTTGCCGTAAAGCAGATGCGCGTGGCTGCGCCAGCGGTTCCTTGGCGGCAGATCCGGGTTGTCGTCGGGGTAGTAGTTCATCGGGATGTTGATGGGCACGCCGGCGGCCACGTCGCGATCGTATTCGCGCTTCAGGGTATCGGTATCATATTCGAAATGGTTGAAGATGGCGAGCGCGCGCCGGCCCGGATCATGCACGAGGCAGGGGCCGGCCATGTCGGAGCCAAGGAGCGTGATGAGATCGGGCACGGCATCGATCTCGCTCTGGCGCATTTCCGTCCAGCGGCTGACGGGGATCACGCATTCATCCGAAAAGCCGCGCAGATAGGGCGAGGCGGGGGCGAGATTCTGCAGCGGGAAGCAGCCGAAGGCCTTTTCCTTCAGCATGTACTTCTGGAGCCCGTGGAAATGGTAGAGCATCGCCATCCCCCCCCAGCAGACGCCGAAGGTGGAATGGACGTTGGTCTGCGTCCAGTCGAACACCTCGCGCATCTCGTCCCAGTAGGTGACCTCCTCATAGGGCAGGTGCTCGATCGGCGCGCCGGTGATGATGAGGCCATCGAATTTCTCGCCCCGCACCTCGCTGAAGGGGCGGTAGAAGGCTTCCATGTGCTCGGCCGAGGTGGTTTTCGAGCGGTGATGCGTCATGCGGATGAGGGTGAACTCGATCTGCAGCGGCGTGGCGCCGATCAGGCGGGCGAACTGGGTTTCGGTGTGGATCTTCATGGGCATCAGATTGAGCAGCCCGAAGCGCAGCGGGCGGATATCCTGACGCGCCGCGCGCCCTTCGCCCATCACCATCACGCCTTCGCTCTGCAGGATGGCATGGGCGGGCAGGGAGGAGGGGATCTTGATCGGCATCGGCGGTATCTTCCTCGGGGGTTCGGGCTGCGGCTTCTCTGAAGTTCCTCTGCGGCGTCAGGCCGGGGCGCGCGCCATCAGCGCATCGGCGATGACGGCATTGAAATCCGCCTCGTCGCGCACCGTGGCGATATCATCGGCGCTGACCCGCACACCGCGACTTTCGGCAATGGCTCGATAGCGCGGCTGGCGCTCGCGGATGGCGCGGGAAAAGGCGAAGACGGCGAAATCATCAGGATCAACTTCGCCTTCCTC
>JALVEX010000406.1 GCA_027030435.1 Paracoccaceae bacterium | reverse complement strand
CATCATCCTCTTCGTGATCCATCGAGGTGAGCTCCTGCGCCCAGGCGGATTTCACATGCGCGATCAGCGCCTCGCGCTCGCGGCGCCCCCGCTCGCCCGCTTCCGGCGCGAGGCGGGCGAGAATGGCGCGCGCCACCTTGCCCGCATCCCCCACGATCCCCACATCCACCCGCTTCGTCAGCCCGATCCGCGCCGGGTTGAGATCGACCTGGATGAGCTTCGCCGCCTCGGGCCAGTATTCGAGCCCGTAGGCGGGGAGGGTGGAGAAGGGATTGAGCCGCGTGCCGAGCGCAAGCACCACATCGGCGCGCCGGATCAGCTCCATCGCCGCCTTCGAGCCGTTGTAGCCGAGCGGGCCGGCGGCGAGGGGGTGGGAGCCGGGGAAGGCGTCATTATGCTGATAGCCGCAGCAGACGGGGGCCGAGAGGCGCTCCGCGAGGGCGCGCGAATCCTCGATCGCGCTGCCGATCACCACCCCCGCGCCGTTGAGGATCACCGGAAATTCCGCCTGCGAAAGGAGCCGCGCGGCCTCCGCGATCGCTTCTTTGCCGCCCGCCGGCCGCTCGAATTCCACCGGTTCGGGCAGATCGATGTCGATCACCCGTGTCCAGTAATCGCGCGGGATGTTGATCTGGGCCGGGGCGCTCCTGCGCCGCGCTTCCATGATCACCCGATTGAGCACCTCGGCCATGCGGGAGGGATCGCGCACCTCTTCCTGATAGGCGACCATGTCGGCGAAGGCGCGCATCTGCTCCACCTCCTGAAAGCCGCCCTGGCCCATGGTGGCATTCGCCGCCTGGGGGGTGACGACGAGAAGCGGCGTGTGATTCCAATAGGCGGTTTTCGCCGGGGTGATCAGATTGGTGATGCCGGGGCCGTTCTGGGCGATCATCATGCTCATGCGCCCGCTGGCGCGGGTGAAGCCGTCGGCCATCATGCCGGCGGTGTATTCATGGGCGCAATCCCAGAACGTGATCCCCGCCTTGGGAAACAGATCCGAGATCGGCATGAAGGCCGATCCGATGATGCCGAAGGCGTTGTCGATCCCGTGGCGCTGCAGCACCTTCACGAAGGCTTCTTCCGTGGTCATCTTCATCGCTGTTCCCTCCCTTTTCTGCGGGCAAGACTGCCCCCAAATCGCTTTGCGTGCAAATGATCTTTCACGGCATCTATTGCGGCGCAGCACACTTGCATTTTCCCCCGCCGGGGGCGCAGAGCGGCCCGGGCATGCGCCCGCCCGCCCCCTCGGCGGGCGCATTCGCGCCCACCCGGGCGGCCGCATACCCTCCGTTGGAGGTCCAGATGGATCCGATCATCTGCGAGATTCTCAAGCGGCGCGCCACCCTTGCATTTTCCCCCATGACGCCCGATTGTGCCCGCCATGAACGCCCCTTGCGCACAGAAAGGCGACATCGCCGCCCGGCTGGCCGGTTTCGCCACCTCATTCCGCCTTGCCGATGCCCCGCCCGAGGCGCGCGCCGCGCTCTCGCTCTCGCTTCTCGATTTCGCCGCCGTGGCGCTGGCGGGGGCGGGGGAGGAGGCAAGCCGGATCCTGCGCGAGATGGTGCTGGGCGAGGGGGGCGCGCGCGAATCGACCGTGATCGGCGCGCGTGGCGCGAAGGTGCCGGCGCGCGCGGCTGCGCTCACGAATGGCACCACCGCCCATGCGCTCGATTACGACGATACCCATTTCCTCCACATCGGCCATCTGGCG
>JALVEX010000405.1 GCA_027030435.1 Paracoccaceae bacterium | reverse complement strand
CTGATGCGCTCGGGCCGGGCGGGCGATCTCGATGATCTCTCCCGCGCGCTCCTGATCCTGCGCCATGTGGGGCTCGAGGACGTGGCGCGCCGCGCAAGCCTCGAAACCCTGCTCCTCGGGCAGAAAGGCTGAGCCATGATGGAGCGCTGGATATCGGCCTTTCTCGAAGCCCGCGCCGCCGAGCTTGACGCCGCCGCCAATACCCTCGCCGCCTACGGGCGCGATCTCGCCGATTTCACCCGCTGGCTCGATCGCCGCGGGCTCGATTTCGCCAGCCTCCAGCGAGGCGATATCGAGGCCTACCTCATGCACTGCACGCAAAGCGGCCTCGCGCCATCCACCCGCGCGCGGCGCCTCTCCGCCATCAAGGGGCTGTTCCGATTCGCCTTCGAGGAAGGCTGGCGGGGCGACAACCCGGCCATTCGCATCAAGGGCGGCGGGCGGCCCAAAACCCTGCCGGGAACCCTCTCGCGGGAGAATGTGGAAGCGCTGCTGGAAGCGGCGCGCGATGCCGGCAGAAGCGCGCAGGAAAAAGCCCGCAACAGCTGCATGATGGAGCTCCTCTATGCCACCGGCATGCGGGTGAGCGAGCTTGTCTCGCTGCCCGTTGCGGCCGCGCGGGGAGATCCCGAAATGCTGCTGGTGCGCGGCAAGGGGGGGCGCGAACGCCTCGTGCCCCTCTCGCCCCCCGCCCGCGCGGCCCTCAGGGCCTGGCTGGCCATCCGCGACCGCGAGGAGGAAGCCGCCCGCGCGCGCGGCCGCCCGCCCTCGCGCTTCCTCTTCCCCTCGCACGGCAAGGCCGGCCACCTCACCCGCCACCGCTTCCACGCCCTCGTGAAGGAAATCGCGCGCGCGGGCGGCCTCGATCCCGCCGATGTCACCCCCCACCGCCTGCGCCACGCCTTCGCCACCCACCTCCTCGAAGGCGGCGCCGATCTGCGCGCCATCCAGATCCTGCTCGGCCATGCCGACATCTCGACAACCGAGATCTACACCCATGTGCTGGATGAAAACCTCAAGCGCCTGGTCAACACCCACCACCCGCTCGCAAAAGAGAAATGAGCGCCCGTGCGCGCACCCGCGCACGCGCATGTTCTCATCACTGGTCCGATAATATCCCCGCCGGAGGCAAGAAAATTACGGCGCGGCGCTCACAGCCGGCGGAACGTCAGGTAATGGGGCACGCGCCCCTCGCGCAGCGCCTTCTTCTCGTAGCGGGTCGGTTGCCAGTCCTGCCAGGGCGCGCGCCAGTCGCGCGGGCCCTCGGCCAGCCATTCGAAACCGTGGCGCGGCACCTCCTCGAGGGTCTGGCGCACGTAATCGGGGATGTCGGTGGCCACGCGGAAGATCGCGCCGGGCTTCAGCACCCGGTGGAGCGGCGCCAGATGCTCGGGCGTCACGAAGCGGCGGCGGTGGTGCTTCTTCTTCGGCCAGGGATCGGGATAGAGCAGGAAGGCGCGGCTGATGCTCTCGTCGGGGAGCACGTCGAAGAGATCGCGCACGTCGCCGGGATGCACCCGCAGTCGCTCGGGGCCGAGCCCGGCGGCGCGGATCTTGCCAAGGAGCATCGCCACGCCGTTGATGAAGGGCTCGGCGCCGATGATGCCCACATCCGGGTTGCTGACGGCCTGATGCACCATGTGCTCGCCCCCGCCAAAGCCGATCTCGAGCCAGACGGGCCGGCCGCCGAACATCGCCCCGAGGTCTAGCGGCTTGCGC
>JALVEX010000404.1 GCA_027030435.1 Paracoccaceae bacterium | reverse complement strand
AGCAATTCTTTCCGCTGTTTAGCGCATGTTTGGCTGCGCGTCACGGGGTGTTATTTGGGGTTTCCTTCCCGGGAGCGAAAAGGATGAGCCCTATAGCCCCGGCAAACACCGCGATATCCGCTATGTTGAAGGAATAGGGGTTATCGAGCCCGCAGCATGACATATTGATGAAATCGGCCACCGCGCCGTATAGCAGGCGATCCATCACATTGCCGAGCGCCCCCCCGATCAGGAGCCCGCCGCTGATCTGCGCCATGGTGCCGGGGCGGCTGCGGCGCAGCCAGATGATGATGCCGGCCACGATGGCGAGCGCCACGAGGATCAGGATCCAGTGCGAAACCGCCCCCCCGCCAAGGCCGAAATTGATCCCCCGGTTCCACGCCATGCGGAAATCGAGGAAGGGGGGAAGCACATCGATCCTCCCCCGGCTGGCCAGCCCGAGCCAATGCACCACAAGGTATTTCGAAATCTGATCGAGCAGAAATACGGCAATCGCGGCCCGGACGGTGATTTTCATGCGCGCTCCTAGTGCCGGAAATGGCGCATGCCGGTGAATACCATGGCCAGCCCGGCTTCATCGGCCGCCCGGATCACCTCGTCATCGCGGATCGAGCCGCCGGGCTGGATCACCGCCGTGGCGCCGGCCTCGGCGGCCGTGAGCAGGCCGTCGGGGAAGGGGAAGAAGGCGTCCGATGCCACGACCGAGCCTTTCGTGGGCACCTCGTCAAGGCCGAGCGCCTCGGCCATGTCGCGCGCCTTCTGCGCCGCGATGCGGGTGGAATCGACACGGCTCATCTGCCCGGCACCAACCCCCACCGTGGCCCCATCCTTCACGTAAACGATGGCGTTGGATTTCACATGCTTGGCGATCTTCCAGGCAAACAGGAGATCGGCAAGCTCGGTCGCCGTAGGCGCGCGTTTGGTGACGACTTTCAGATCATCGGGCGAGATCACGCCATTGTCGCGATCCTGCACAAGGTAGCCGCCGGCCACCTTGCGCCAGGTTTCACCCGGCTTGCGGGGATCGGGCAGGCCGCCGGTGGTGAGAAGGCGCAGGTTCTTCTTCGCGGCGAAGATCTCCTTCGCCTCATCCGTCACCTCGGGCGCGATCACCACTTCGGTAAAGATCTTCGTGATCTCGCGCGCGGTTTCGCCGTCAAGCAGCTGATTGAGCGCGATGATGCCGCCGAAGGGCGATACCTGATCGGTGGCAAAGGCCTTGCGGTAGGCCTCCACCATGGTTTCGCCGCGCCCCACGCCGCAGGGGTTTGCGTGCTTTATGATGGCACAGACGGGGCCCTCCGCGGGATCGAATTCCGCAACCAGTTCGAAGGCGGCATCGGTATCGTTGATGTTGTTGTAGGAAAGCGCCTTGCCCTGATGCTGCACCGCGCTGCCCACGCCGGGGCGCTTGCTGCCATCCTTGTAGAAGGCGGCCTTCTGATGGGGATTCTCGCCGTAGCGAAGCGGCTGGGAAAGGGTGCCGGCCGCGGCCTTGTAGCGCGGGGCTTCCTCGCCGATTGCCCCGGCCATCCAGTTGGAAACGGCCGCATCATAGGCGGCGGTGCGGGCATAGGCGGTCTGCGCCATCCTGCGGCGGAAAGGCAGGGTGGTGGCGCCATCGTTGGTTTCGATCTCTTCCAGAAGCGCGGCGTAATCCTCGGGATCGACGATAGTTGTGACGAAGCCGTGATTCTTGGCCGCCGCGCGGATCATGGCCGGGCCGCCGATATCGATGTTTTCCACGCATTCATCATAATCGGCGCCCCTCGCCACCGTGGCCTCGAAAGGGTAGAGATTGACAACCAGAAGATCGATCGGCCCGATGCCGTGCTCTTCCATCGCCGCCAGATGCGCCGGATCATCGCGCAGCGCCAGAAGCCCGCCATGCACCTTGGGGTGAAGCGTTTTCACCCTTCCATCCATCATTTCGGGAAAGCCCGTGATCTCGGACACATCCTTCACCTCGAGCCCCGCCTCGCGCAGCATGGCGGCCGTGCCGCCGGTGGAGATCAGCTCCACCCCGCGCGCCGCGAGGGCGCTTGCAAGCTCCAGCAGGCCGGTCTTGTCGGAAACGGAGAGGAGTGCGCGCCTGAGCGCCACGGAATCATTCATCTGGCAGGCTCCCGCTCTTTTCAGCTGATGGTCATCCCGTCCTCGGCCTCCAGATCCCGGACGATACCGGGGCCGTCCTGTGCCTTGGAGAGCGACCAGTTGATACGGCTCGCATAATCGAAGAGCCGCCAGGATAAAACAATTTGTTTTGTCGCACGCGGCTTCAGCCGTCCCTTTTCCAGATAGACGCCGGGCTCGAGCGAAAGCTCGGCCCGGCCGCGGTATCTGAATACCCAGATCTCCCCGCTCCTGAGCGCCAGCGAAACGGCCTTGCCGCCCAGATCCATCGCCGCATCCACATCCGGGTGGAGATGAAAGCGCAGGCTCGCGGCAATCCCCTGCAATCCGGCGCTGTCCATGGCTGCATCGAAGCGGCGCTTGTCGGCGTCGGTGGTGGTGGCAAGCGTATCGGAGCCCGCCAGAGCCGCGCCGTCCGGCGAAAGGCGCAGCTTGCGGGCATGGGTGAGGCCGTGGGTGGCAACATATCCGTCATGCGCCGCATGAAGGCTGCTGCCCTCCGGCCCCGCCGCTTGCCGGAAGGGCACTTGCGAGGGGCCGCCAAGAAGCTCTCCCTCGCGGCGCCCGGTGCCGAGCCTTGCCGATGAAACCCCCTCGATCGCGACAGTGGAATGCGAGGCCGTGGCCCGCCCGGCGCGGTGCCAGCTTTCCCCGAAATTCCGCCCCGGACCGCAATTGACGATCAGCGGCCGGCGGCCCGATGTAAGCTCGAATGCAAGGGTCGAGGCATGTGCGTTAAGCGATGTCCTCCCCTTCGGCGGCGGGGCGGCATCGGCAATCACGGTGGTGCGCCCGCCATGGAGACGTGCATAGCCCATGGGCAGCCCCGTTGCGATCCGTCCGCGCACGCCGGAGGCCGCAAGCGCATGATCGAGCCTTCCCGGAAGCCCCGCATCGCCGCCGTGAAAGCGCGCCAACCCGCCATCGCCATGGCGAAGCGCACGCAAGGTAGGCGCGATGCGCTCGATCGCGGCAAGATGCTCTGCGGGCGCCATCCGCCCCGAACCGCTCAGCGCAGAGGCGGCCCAGATCAGATAGGTGAGCACTTCCAGAAGCTCTTCGGGATTGCGGGTGGGAATGCCGCCCTGAGGATCGATCTGGCGCTCGCATTCGCGTGCAAGCGCGCTCATGGCCTGTTCCACGTGGCGCTCCATGCCCATCAGCGCCAGCCCCGCGTATATCAGCCCGCACAAGGCTTCAAAACGCGGCAGCCCGGGGCGCGTGCCCCGCCAGCGGCGGGCGAGAAAGATCGTCTGCTGGCCAAGCGAGCGGAAAAAACCTTTCGAAGCCTCCGAAGGCTGGCCATTGAGGAGAAAGATCGAATGATTGATCCAGCGGATGAGCCGGCGCCCCGTCAGATCCGGCGACCACCCGGGGCCGCGCCCCCGCCCGTAGCGGGAGATCCATTCGAAGGTCCAGGCCTGAGCGGTGCGCGCCGCCTCGCGATCGCCCACCGCCGCGAGATCATCGAGCCAGGAGAATCCGTGCAATTCTTCTGCAAAGCTGCGGCTCGGAGCCGGCAGATCCCAGATCATGGCATCGGGCGCCTCGATCAGATGGCCCGCAAAGAGGAAATTGCCCGCCAGAAGCTGCTGACCGCAGGTGGAAAGGCCGATCGAACGTGGCTCCGGCTGGTAGGTAAAGCCGGTTGCCGGGCGCAGGCGCGTGCTGAGGCGGGCGTAATAATGATTGATCAGGCGCGTGGCGCGCTCGGGCAGGGTGATGGGATGATTCACTTTCTGCCTTGCCTCGGTTGTGAAAGCCTTTCTGCTGGCAGGATCATAAGGCGCGGCGGGTGCAAAGTCACCGATCAATTCACGGCCCCGTGATCAGGCCTGTTTCATCAGCGCAGCGATGAAAAACCCGTCGATCCCGCCGCGGGCGGCCCATTGCTCGGGGGTGATGCGCAGCTCCCCGCCCGCCACGCGCCAGCTTTCCTCGAGGCCGGGAGGCGCGGCCATGGCGGCCTCGTCAAGGCGAAGGGAATCGTGGCGCTTCAGGGCGTCCTGGATCTGGATTTCGCCTTCGTCGGGGAGCAGGCTGCAGGTGCAATAGACAAGCCTTCCCCCCGGCTTAAGCAGCGTGACCGCATGATCGATCATCCGCGCCTGCAGATCGAACAGGGCCGGAAAATCGCTGCCGTCCTTGGCATATGGCAGATCGGGATGGCGGCGGATGGTGCCGGTGGCCGAGCACGGCGCGTCCAGAAGAATGGCATCGTAAGGCGCATCATGCCACTCCAGCACATTGGCCACCTCGCAGCGCGCAGGAAGCCCCGTGCGGGCGAGATTTTCGGCCACCCGGCGCATCCGGGCCGGGGAGATGTCGATCGCCGTCACATCCGCGCCCATGGCGGCGAGCTGCATCGTCTTGCCGCCGGGTGCCGCGCACATGTCAAGCACGCGCGCGCCGGATCGAGGCGCCAGCACACGGGCCGGGAGCGCAGCGGCGGCATCCTGCACCCACCACGCGCCCTCCTCATAGCCCGACAGCGCCGAAACCTGCCCCGGATCCCCGAGCCGGACGCTCCCCGTGGGCAAGGCCTCGCCGGAGAGCCGCGCCACAAGCGCCGCAGCATCACCATCGCGAGGCGTGAGATCAAGCGGCGGGATGCGGGCATGCACCGCCTCCATCGCCTCCACCCGCGCCTTGCCGTAATCGGCAATCAGCGGCTTTCGCAGCCATTTGGGAAGGCGCGAGGGCGGGAGCCTCTTCCATTCCTCCGGCGCGATCCGGCGCAGCACAGCATTTGCGAGCCCCGCCGCGTGGCCGGTATTGCGCCCCCTGCGCAATATCCCGACAGCGGCGTTCACCGCCCCATGCGCCGGCGCACCAAGCGCGCAGATCTCCACAACGCCGAGCCGCAGCACGTTGTGAACGGTATGCGAAGGGCGTTTCTTCAGGAACGGCCCGAGCATGCGATCTGCGCGATCGAGGTGGCGCAGGGTTTCGGTGGCAAGGCGCTGGGCGCGGGCTCTTTCCCCCGGGGCAAGCCGGGCCATTGGCCCCTTCGCGCCCAACATCTCCGCCATGAGCCGTTGCTCGCCGAGCACCCCGTCCAGAAGGCGCAGCGCCGCCCGGCGCGCTTCGATCCCCGTGATGCTGGAGTTTTTTTCCTTGCTCATCCGCCGGCGCCGATCCCGATATTTGAACGAATTCTTGTATGCCCTCGCGACCGCCTATATCACCACAGGAAGCAAAACAAGGATCGCCTCGATGACCGAAAAAGGCAATTGCGACAATCCGACGAACCATGACGACCTGCCGGAAGCCGCACGCCGCGCGCTGGCCGAGGCTGAAGAGCGCCGCCGCAAAGCCACAAAGAAGGAAGGCCCGCGCGAGATTGGCGGACGCGAGGGGCCCGAGCCCGTGCGCTACGGCGATTGGGAAAAGAACGGCATCGCGGTGGATTTCTGAGCCGCCCGTTCTGCCGACGGCGAAAGCCCCGCGTCAGAGCCCCAGCACATCCTTCATGCTGTATTGCCCGGGCTTGTGCCCCTGCCCCCAGAGCGCCGCCTTCAGCGCGCCCCGGGCGAAGATCGCGCGATCCGTGGCCACATGGCGCAGCACGATCCGCTCGCCCGGCCCGGCAAAGAGCACATCATGCTCACCCACGATATCCCCCCCGCGGATGGCCGAGAAGCCGATATGGCCCGGCACGCGCGGCCCGGTGATGCCATCGCGCCCGCGATCGGCCACGCGCTGAAGCTCCACACCCCGCCCCTCGGCCGCCGCCTCACCCAGCATCAGCGCCGTGCCGGAGGGGGCATCCACCTTGTGGCGGTGATGTGCCTCGACGATCTCGATATCGAAATCCTCGCCCAGCGCCGCGGCCACCTTCCGGGTAAGCTCCACCATGAGATTGACACCCAGGCTCATGTTGCCGGCCCGCACGATCACCGCATGGCGCGCGGCGGCTTCGAGCTTTTTCAGATCCTCGCCCGAAAGCCCTGTGGTGCCGATCACATGCACGAGCCTCGCCTGCGCGGCCAGCGCGGCAAATTCCACCGTCGCCGCGGGCGCGGTGAAATCGATCGCCGCCTTGGCGCGGGCGAAAGCCTCCAGCGGATCATCCTCCACAACCACGCCGAGCGGCTGGCCGCCCATGGCCTCGCCCACATCGCGCCCGATCCATTCATGCCCCGGGCGCTCGATCGCGCCCACGAGCCGGGCCGCCGGGCTTTCGGCAATCAGGCGCACCAGCATCTGTCCCATGCGCCCGGAAGCGCCCGTCACCACGATCCCCGGCAGATCTTCGCTCTTATCGTCCGTGCCCATCACATCTCGCCTCCTCGGATTTCTGACGCCGGTTTAGCGCCCGACGGCCGCCTTGGCAAAGGCATGGTTGCGCATTCGCCCGCGACCGCCTAGATGGCATACATGAGCAAGCACAAGCAACACGGCCATGCCAGCGGCCCCTCCCAGCGCCAGCTGCGGGTGGGCGAACTTCTGCGCCGCACCCTTTCGGATATCCTCATGCAGGGGCGTATCCACGATCCCGAACTCAATCGCCTCTCCATCACCATCGGCGAGGTGCAGCCCTCGCCCGACATGCGGGTGGCAAAGGTATTCGTGATGCCGCTTGGCGGCCGGCACCGGGAAGAGGCCCTCAAGGCGCTCCGGCGCAACCACGCCGAGATGCGCCGCCTGCTGGCGCGGGAAATCACCCTGAAATACATCCCCGAACTGCGCTTCGCGATCGATGAAACATTCGATCTGATGGAAAAGGCGCGGGTCATGTTCGATCAGGAAGAGGTGAAGCGCGATACCCGCAAAGCGGCCGAGCCGCCCGAAAACGGCCCCGGGGATGATGAGAAGCCATGATTGCGCTGAAGTGCCTCCTGGCTTCCATTGCGGCCGCAATGGCCCTGGCCCTGCCCGCATCCGGGAAGGCCGGGGAAGCGCAGGGCCAGGGCCCGTGCCGGGAAATCACCTTTCGCGGCATTGGCTATACCATCTGCAAGGCCACGCCCGAGGACGATCTGCGCCTCTGGCTCCGTGATG
>JALVEX010000403.1 GCA_027030435.1 Paracoccaceae bacterium | reverse complement strand
GTGAAAGAGGCAGGGGAGCGCGAGATTCATCAGCCCGCCGATCCAGGCCCAGTCGGCCGGGGTCCAGCCGCTGTCGCCGGGGCGGGGAAAGAATTCGTGATGCAGCTCGATGGCCGGCAGATGCCCGAGCAGCACCCGGTGGCCGTGCAGCACCCCCTTGGGCGGTCCGGTGGTGCCGGAGGTATAGACGAGAAGCGCGGGATCATCGGGGCCGGTGGAAACCGGGGCGAAGGATGGGGAAGCGGCGGCAATGGCAGCGTGAAAATCGAGCGCCCCGGCCGGCGCGCCATCGATGCACCAGATGGTTTCGAGATCGGGAAGATCGGCACGGATGTCCGCCAGCTTGGCGAAATTGGCGCGATCCGTCACCACCATGCGCGCGCCTGAATCAGCCAGCCGGTAAGCGAGCGCCTCCTCCCCGAACAGCGTGAACAGCGGCAGGGTGACGGCGCCGATCTTCCAGGCGGCGAAATGGGTGATCAGCACCTCGGGCGCCTGCGCCAGCAGGATGGCGATGCGATCGCCCGCCCCGAGCCCGCGCGCGGCCAGCGCATTGGCCAGCCGCGCCGCCTGCTCCTCGAGCACGCCATAGGTGAAGCTGATCTCCTCCCCGCCTTCCGAAACATGCGTCAGCGCCTGGCGGCCGGGCTCGGCGCGTGCCCATCTGCCGCAGCAGGCTTCGGCCATGTTGAACCGCGCCGGAAGATTCCAGCGAAAGGATGCCCGCAGCTCTTCCCAGCCCGCGATGCCACCCGATTGCGGCGGTTCGTTGAAATAGAAGCCCATCGCTTTCCTCCCTTCCGCCCCGCAGGCTATGCGACAATCCCCGCCGTCTCAATCTCATTCACGCCTTGCCATGGCGGGGGCGCCGGCGTAACCTTTCGCCATGGATAAAGCTCCCCGCCTCATAGATCCCTTCGCGCGCGCCATCACCTACTTGCGCGTTTCCGTCACCGACCGCTGCGATTTCCGCTGCGTCTACTGCATGTCGGAAAACATGACCTTCCTGCCGAAGAAGGATCTGCTCACGCTCGAGGAGCTCGATCGCCTCTGCTCGGCCTTCATCGGCCTCGGCGTGGAGAAGCTGCGCGTCACCGGCGGCGAACCCCTGGTGCGCCGCGGCATCATGACCTTCTTCCAGGCCATGAGCCGCCACCTCGAAAGCGGCGCCCTGAAGGAACTTACGCTCACCACCAACGGCTCGCAGATGGCCCGCTTCGCCGATGATCTGGCGGCCTGCGGGGTGAAGCGCGTCAACATCTCGCTCGATACGCTCGACGAGGAAAAATTCGCCCGCATCACCCGCTGGGGCCGCCTCAGGCAGGTGCTGAACGGCATCGACGCCGCGCAGAAGGCGGGGCTCAGGGTGAAGATCAATACCGTGGCGCTCAAGGGCTTCAACGAGGACGAGCTCTTCACCCTCCAGGAATGGTGCGCCGAGCGCGACATGGATCTCACCTTCATCGAGGTGATGCCCATGGGCGATATCGGCAACGAGGATCGCCTCGATCAATACTGGTCGCTGAAGGATCTGCGCGCCCGCCTCGAAGAGCGCTTCACCGTCACCGATCTCGCCGAACGCTCCGGCGGGCCGGCATCTTATGTGCGGCTTCACGAAACCGGGCAGAAGATCGGCTTCATCACCCCCCTTTCCCACAATTTCTGCGAAAGCTGCAACCGGGTGCGCATCACCTGCACCGGCGAGATCTACACCTGCCTCGGCCAGGAGGGCAAAGCCGATCTGCGCGCGCCCCTGCGCGCCCATCCCGAAGATGACGCGCCACTGATCGAAGCCATCCGCGCCGCCATCGCCACCAAGCCCAGAGGCCATGATTTCGACTATTCGCGCGGCGATGTCATGGGCCGCATGAGCCGCCACATGAGCCACACGGGCGGCTGAAGGCGGGCAGCGGGGGCGGAAAAAAGCCCCCGGCTCCCTGCCCGGATCAGAAGCTGTAGCGCCCGCCGTCCGAACGCAACTGGATTTCGACCTTGCCTTTCGGCACCTTCACCCCGGTCGAGGCGCAATTTGCCGGTGTTCTGCGCAGATCCTTTTCATATTTGGCAATCGAGAAGAACCGCATGTCCTTCAGGATCTTCTTCCCGTTCAGCGTCACATAGCTCTTGCGCAGGATGTCGTTGTTCTGGCTGCGCGAATAGGCATCCTGATAATGCCCCACACCGCAGACTTCCAGCTTGCCGTTGACAGCCCTCACGCTCCAGAGAAACTTGTAGCCGCCGATACCGCCGGTCCATTTGAATTCCCCTTCGGTGAAATACTTGTCCACCGGAACCTTGCGCACCACCTTGGGGGGTTTTGCCTCCGCGCCTGCGGCCACCAGCATGAAACCTGCCGCAACCATTGCGGCCTTCACCATACCCTTCATCACTTGTCCTCCAGCCTGAAGTTGCGAGAGCAACCATATCGTTCGTCCCCAGGGTTGTCCAGAAAAGAGGGGATTTTGCGCGCCGCTCCACAACCTGAGGGCATACTTCCATCACTGGTCGATAAATATCCCCGCCGGAGGCATCCCGCACCCGCCGTCCGCCCGAAGGCCGGGCCGTCAGGCGCTCCGGTAACGCGCCACGAAATTTTGCAGGATCTTCACCGGCTCCGTCACCTCGGCCGCGCGGCAGGTCTCGATCAGCGCCTCCGCCTCCTCGGGCGCGAAATAGCCATGCCCCCCGTAAACCCGGATGCGCAGTTCGAACACGTCCCCGTCCGCCTCCGGGTGGAACTGCGTGGCATAGACATTCCGCCCGTATCGCACCATCTGAAACGGGCAGGCCGGCGATTGCACCAGATGCGCGCAGCCCTCGGGCAAGAGCTGCAGCGCCTCCTTGTGGCCGACGAAGGCGTTGAACTCCTCCGCCACCCCCGCCAGCAGGGGATCGCGCGTGCCCGCGTCGGTCAGCCGGCAGGGCGAAGGGCCGACCTTCTCGCCCCATTTCTCCTTGCTCACCGCCCCCGGCCCGCCCAGATGCGCGCCCAGAACGCCGATCCCGTAACAGCAGCCCAGAAACGGATAATCCTCCCCCGTGATCTCGGGCATCAGCCCCATGATCTCGGCCTCGATCCGCGCCTCCAGCGGATCCTTTTCCTCGGGCGGATCGGAAACGCAGCCCGGCCCCCCGCCCACGATCACCCCGCTGTAATCATGCAGATCGAGATCGCCGGGCAGCGGCTCGCGATCAAGCCGGATGCGCCGCACCTCGCCTTCCCCGAGCCCGCCCTTTTCAAGGAAGGCGCGGAATTCATCATCCGCCGCCTCGGTTTCGGGGCGCAGCTGCAATATCAGGAAAGGCTTCATCGGCACTTGCCCCCTCGCTCTTCTTGCCCCGGACACCTTCGCCGCCGCCGGCGCCCGCCCGCCCGATCGCTCAGCCCACCGGCATCCGGCTTTCCACCACCTCGGCCCACCAGCTGCACCCGGCGGGGATGGCTTCATCGTTGAAATCGTATTTCGGATGATGGACCATCGCCGTATCGCCATTGCCGACGAGTATATAGGCGCCGGGGCGGGCCTCCAGCATGAAGGCGAAATCCTCGCCGCCCATGATCAGCGGGGCGGGGTTGCAGGCGCCGGCCACCTTCTCCGCCACCTCGGCGGCGAAGGCCGTCTGCTCCTCGCTGTTGACCATGATCGGATAGCCGCGCATGTAATTCACCCGCGCCGTGGCGCCGAAGGCCGCTGCCGTGTGCTCGACGATCTCCTTCAGCCGCTTCTCGGCCATGTCGCGCACCTCGGGATCGAGCGTGCGCACCGTGCCGCGCAGTTCCACCTTCTGCGGGATCACGTTATGGGCCTTGCTGTCGGTCTCGAAGGAGGTCACCGAAACCACCAGCTGCTTCACAGGATCGAGATTGCGCGATGCGATGCTCTGGAGCGCGATCACCACATGGCTTGCCACCAGCGTGCTGTCGATCGTCGTCTGGGGCATGGCCGCGTGCCCGCCCTTCCCTTCGATCTCGATCTCGAATTCGTCGGCCGAGGCGAAGAAGGCGCCGGGGCGGATCGCGAACTGGCCCGCAGGCAGGCCGGGCATGTTGTGCATGCCGTAGACCTCTTCGATGCCGAAGCGCTCCATCAGCCCGTCATCCACCATCTCCCTGCCGCCGCCGCCGCCCTCCTCGGCGGGCTGGAAGATGACCACCGCGGTGCCGTCGAAATTGCGCGTCTCGGCGAGGTATTTCGCCGCCCCGAGCAGCATCGCGGTGTGGCCGTCATGGCCGCAGGCGTGCATCTTGCCCTTGACCTTGCTGGCGTAGGGCGCACCGGTGGCCTCCTCGATCGGCAGGGCGTCCATGTCGGCGCGCAGGCCGATCACCCTGCCGGAATCGTTCTTCCGCCCCCGGATCACGCCCACCACCCCGGTGCGCCCGATCCCCTCCACCACCTCGTCGCAGCCGAATTCCTTCAGCTTTTCGGCAACGAAGGCGGATGTTTCGTGGGTATCGAACAGAAGCTCGGGATTCTCGTGCAGATGCCGCCGCCAGGCGGTGATTTCATCCTGCATTTCGGCCAGACGGTTCTTCACGGGCATGTTCGTTCACTCCTTGCACAGATCATCGATGAGGCGGGCCATGAAAGCGGCGCCGGCCTCGAATTGCGAAACTTCCAGATATTCATCGGCCTGATGGGCCTGGGCAATGTCGCCGGGGCCGCAGACGATGGCGCTGAAACCCGCCTGCTGGAACTGCCCGGCTTCGGTGCCGTAGGAAACGTAATGGCGGCCGTTCTCGCCGGTGAGGCGGCGCACCAGCGCCTCCGCCGCGCCCTCCGTTTCGGGCCGGAGCGCCGGCACCTCGAACACCCGCTTCACATCTATCCCGGTTTCGGGGCGCACCGCCTGCATGGCGCTCTCGACCCGCGCCACCTCGTCCATGAAGGCGCGCTCCCATTCCCCGGCGCTTTCATCGGGCATCACCCGCATCGCCAGCACGAAGCGGCAGTCACCAGCGGTGATGTTATGCGCCGTGCCGCCCTCGATCATGCCCACGTGGAGCGTGGTGAAGGGGGGATCGAAGAGCGCCGCGATTTCGCTCGGGGGCTTCGCCGCATTGGCCTCGTTCATGCGGTTGGCCCATTCGATCAGCCGCGCGCCCTGCATCACCGCCGAAACCCCCTTGTGCATCATCGAGGAATGCACCTCATGCCCGCGCAGATGCACCGAATGGCCGTAGCCGCCCTTGTGGCCGCAGACGGGCTGCATCATGGTCGGCTCGCCGATGATCGCGGCCCGTGCCGGCGGCAGCGCCTGCCCCATCGCCGCGATCAGATCGGGCGCGCCGAGGCAGCCCACTTCCTCATCATATGAAAGCGCGATCTGTAGCGGGCGCTTCAGATCGCCGGCCCGCGCCGCCGCTGCGCCCATCGCCGCAAGCGCCAGCGCATCGAAGCCCTTCATGTCGCAGGTGCCGCGGCCGTAAAGGCGCCCCTCGCGCTCGGTGAGGGTGAAGGGATCGCTCGTCCATTCCTGCCCCTCGACGGGCACCACATCCGTATGCCCGGAAAGCACGACACCCCCCGCCACATCGGGCCCGACTTGCGCAAACAGGCTCGCCTTGCTGCGATCGGCGTTCCAGACGCGCCGGCTCTCGATGCCGCGCGCCTTCAGCCAGGCCTCGACCCAATCCACCAGATCGAGATTGGAGCGCGAACTGACGGTGGGAAAGGCTACCAGCCTTTCCAGAACATCCCTTGCGGTGGTGGCAAGCGTCATCAGCCCCGTTCTCCCTTCCCGACACGAGGCCGAAGGTTGCGCCCCCTTCGCGGGAAGGTCAAGCGGGAAGCGGCGCAGGGCCGGTGAACGGGCCACATGCGGGCCCCGCGAGCGGGATTGACGCGAAGTCGGCCCGAAGTTCGGCGTATTATCTGTTGAAGCCAAAGCATTTCCTGTTAACGTCATGCGCAACTGAAAATCCGTACGGCAGGCACATGCCGAAAAATGAATCCGGGGGGATCGCATATGCCCGATGGGGGGCTGCCCGTCCTTGATGTCAAGGATCTGAAAACCGTATTCCTGACCCGCGCCGGCGAAGTTCATGCCGTGAACCGGGTCAGCTTTCAGGTGCGCCCGGGCGAGCTTCTGGGCGTGGTGGGCGAATCGGGATCGGGGAAATCGGTGACCATGATGTCATTGATCGGGCTTCTGCCGATGCCGCCGGCGGAGGTGCGCGGCGGGCGCGCGCTGTTTGACGGGCGCGATCTTCTGGCCATGGAGCCCGAGGAGCTGCGCCAGATCCGCGGCGCGCGGGTGGGCTTCATCTTCCAGGATCCGATGACCTCGCTCAACCCGGTGTTCACCGTGGGCTTCCAGCTGATGGAACCCCTGCGCACCCACATGGGGATGGACAAGCGCGCGGCGCGCAAACGCGCGGCCGAGCTTCTGGAGCTTGTCGGCATATCGGACGCCGACCGGCGGCTTGACGATTACCCGCACCAGTTCTCGGGCGGCATGCGCCAGCGGGTGATGATCGCCATGGCGCTTGCCTGCGATCCCGAAGTGCTGATCGCCGACGAGCCCACCACCGCGCTCGATGTCACCATCCAGGCGCAGATCCTGGAACTGGTGAAGGAGCTGCGCCAGAAGCTCGGCATGGCGATCATCTGGATCACCCATGATCTGGGCGTCATTGCCGGGATCGCCGATCGGGTGATGGTGATGTATGCGGGCCAGGTGGTGGAGGAAGCGCCGGTTAAGGAGCTTTTCACCAATCCCCAGCACCCCTACACCCGCGCGCTTCTGCAGACCGTGCCGAGCGTGCGCGGCAAAAGGGCCGAGCATCTGCGAGTGATCCCCGGCCAGCCGCCGGTGCTGGGCGCCGAGCCCCGCGCCTGCCCCTTCGCGCCGCGCTGCGATCACACGCTGGCGCGCTGCCGGCGGGAAAATCCGCTCCGCATTCCGCTCGGCGATGGCCATGACGTGGCCTGTTTCTGGGATCCGGCAACGGGAGGCGAACGCGATGTTTGATGCTTCCGGCCCGCGAAAGAAGATCGTCGAGGTGCGCGATCTCAAGATGCACTTCCCCATATTCGCCGGCGTCTTTCGCAAGCGCGTGGGCGAGGTGAAGGCGGTGGATGGCGTTTCCTTCGACATATTCGAGGGCGAAACCCTCGGCCTCGTGGGCGAATCGGGA
>JALVEX010000402.1 GCA_027030435.1 Paracoccaceae bacterium | reverse complement strand
CGCCCCGAGAAGCTGCATTTCGTGGTGGTGGGCCAGCCAGAGGGGCTGGAAGCGCAAGACTGATCGCTTCCTTCATCGCAGCCTGGTGCTGGCTGTGCAAATGAATGGGCCGGGCCAAACCCTGCCTTGCCGGCGTGATGCTGTGATCAGGCCCGGCTTTCGGGTGCCTCCGCCGGCTTGAACGGCGCCATGCCCTTGCGCGCCAGTTCGTCGGCGCGCTCGTTTTCGGGGTGGCCCGCATGGCCCTTCACCCATTCCCAGCGCACGTCATGGCGGGCAGCCGCTTCATCCAGGCGGCGCCACAGATCCTCGTTCTTGACAGGCTTCTTCGCGGCGGTGCGCCAGCCGTTCTTCTTCCAGCCGTGAAGCCAGCTCGTGATGCCGTTCTTCACATAGGCGCTGTCGGTCACGATGGTGATGCGCGAGGGGCGATCGAGCGCTTCGAGGGCATTGATCGCGGCCAGAAGCTCCATGCGGTTGTTGGTGGTATCGGCTTCGCCGCCCGAGAGCGCCCGCTCCTTCACCACGTGATCGCCATCGCGCGCCACGAGAAGCACTCCCCAGCCGCCCGGGCCGGGATTTCCCGAGCAGGCACCGTCGGTATAGGCAAGGATTTCAGGCATGTTTTCCGCTTTCGGGATAGAGGGCAGTGAAGGCACGGTGAGGTGGCCGCAAGCCACCGGCTCGGGCTTCATGCGTGCAGAGGGCCAGCCGCATGGTCGGCCCGCGCAGGAGCCTTTCAACGCTGCCGGGCTTCATGCCGCCGGCTCGCGCAGGATGCGCGGAACCTTGAATTCCACATTCTCGCGCGCGGTTTCAACCTGTTCCACGGTCAGATCGTTGCGATCGCGGAAAGCGTCAATCACTTCGTTCACTAGCTCTTCAGGGGCGGAGGCGCCCGCCGTGAGCCCTACGGCGCGCGCCCCTGCAAGCGCCCGCCAGTCGATATCTTCCGCCCGCTGGACAAGCTGGGAATAGGGGCAGCCGGCAGCTTTCCCCACCTCCACGAGGCGCCTTGAATTGGAGGAATTCGGCGCGCCGATCACCAGCAGCGCATCGACCTTCGGCGCGATCTCCTTCACCGCCTGCTGGCGGTTGGTGGTGGCGTAGCAGATATCTTCCTTGTGCGGGCCGATGATGGCGGGGAAGCGGGCTTTGAGCGCGGCCACGATTTCGGCCGTGTCATCGATCGAAAGGGTTGTCTGGGTGATGTAGGCAAGGCGTTCGGGATCGCGCACCTCGAGGCTTTCCACATCCTCGGGCCGTTCCACGAGCAGCACCTCGCCGGGCGGCAACTGGCCCATGGTGCCTTCGGTTTCGGGATGGCCGGCATGGCCGATCATGATCATCTGGAGGCCGTTCTGAGAGTGTCTTTCGGCCTCGATATGCACCTTGGAAACCAGCGGGCAGGTTGCATCCACATAGAGCATCCGCCGGGCCCGCGCCGCTTCGGGCACGGATTTCGGAACGCCATGGGCCGAGAAGATCACCGGGCGATCATCGGGGCATTCGTCAAGCTCCTCGACGAAGACCGCCCCCTTCGCCCGCAGCCCGTCAACGACATATCTGTTGTGCACGATCTCGTGGCGCACATAGACGGGCGCGCCCCATTTCTCGAGCGCCTCCTCGACGATGCGGATCGCGCGCACGACGCCGGCGCAGAAGCCGCGCGGGGCCGCAAGATAAAGGGTGAGAGGTGGCTTTTCGCGCATCATGCTTCCTGCCGTTCGGTTTGTTTCCCGTTTTAGGGAGCGGGCAGGGCCAGGTCCAGCCCCGGCGCCTGGCCGGGGCTGGTGTTTTTCCGGGAAGGCTTAATCTTCCTCGGCCACCTGATATTCTTCCGCCGGGCGGGCGGGCTCGCGCGGGGGGCGGCCGATCACTTCCTTCAGATCCGCGAGATCGATGAAATTATCGGCCTGGCGGCGCAGTTCATCGGCGATCATCGGCGGCTGGGAGCGGATGGTGGAAACCACCGAAACCCGAACGCCCTTGCGCTGCAGTGCCTCCACCAGCGGGCGAAAATCGCCATCGCCCGAAAACAGCACGATGTGATCGACATGCGGCGCAATCTCCAGGGCATCGATGCAAAGCTCGATATCCATGTTGCCCTTCACTTTCCGACGGCCCGTCGAATCGGTGTATTCCTTGGCTGTCTTGGTGACCATGGAAAAGCCGTTGTAATGGAGCCAGTCCACCAGCGGGCGGATGGGGGAGTAATCGTCATTCTCGAGGAGGGCGGTGTAGTAGAAGGCCCGCAGCAGCTTGCCCCGGCGGATGAATTCCTGGCGCAGAAGCTTGTAATCGATATCGAAACCAAGCGCCTTGGCGGCAGCATACAGGTTCGACCCGTCGATGAACAGCGCGAGCCGCTCGTCTCTGTAGAACATGAAATTTTCCTTCCGATATTCGTTTTGCCGCCTGTTGCCGTGAGTGTGAGTGTGAAATAGGTAATGGTTTGCGGCAAAACACTGTGCGCTAGAATTACGAATATTTCAAAAGGCTGCAACCCTTGGTGCGTCACAAAGATGTAACAAATGCAATTCTCGCGCTCGGTTCAAATCTTTCCGGCGCAGCTGGAGCGCCGGCCGGGATGCTGTGCGCGGCCCTTTCGCTCCTGTCGGAAGAAAATATTCCCGTGCAGGCCGTTAGCCGATTTTATCGCACGCCGGCATTTCCAGCGGGGAGCGGGCCGGATTATGTGAATGCAGCTGCGATGATCGCCACACATCTGCCCCCGGATGACATATTGCCGCGCCTGAATATGATCGAAGGCCGGCTTGGAAGAAGGCGGGAGGGTCGCTGGGGGGCACGGGTGATCGATCTCGATCTGATCGCCGTGGATGATCTGGTGCTTCCCGATGCAGCCACGCATGCCTATTGGCGCGGGCTTTCTCCCGAGGCGCAGAAACGGGAAGCGCCTGATCGCCTGATCCTGCCCCATCCGCGCATGCAGGAGCGCGCCTTCGTGCTGGTGCCGATGGCTGAGATCGCCCCCGAATGGCGCCATCCGCTGATCGGAAAGAGCGTGCGCGAGATGCTGGCCGATCTGCCGGTGGCGGAGCGGGCGGATGTGCAGCCGCTTCCGGCTTCGGATATGGGTGCGAATGGGCTTGTCAAGCCGGGCGGATCGGCTTAAATAGACTGCTTCTGATGATCCTTCGATGAATGGAGTCGCTCATGGCACGCGTGACGGTTGAAGATTGCGTTGACAAGGTCCCGAACCGGTTCGAGCTGGTTCTGCTGGCCGCGCATCGCGCCCGCGAGATCGCGCTTGGCGCGCCCATCACCGTGGAGCGCGAGAATGACAAGAATCCCGTCGTGGCGCTGCGCGAGATCGCGGAGGAAACCCAGCCGGTGGACGAGTTGCGCGAGCGCATGATCGAAAGCCTGCAGACGCAGATCGAGGTGGACGAGCCCGAAGAGGATGCGATGGCGCTTCTGATGGGGGCCGAGGCCGACAAGCCGGAAGACGACGACATGTCGGAAGAAAAGCTGCTGCGGGCGCTGATGGAGGCCCAGGGCCAGCCCTGAGCCGGCCCGACGCGGGCGCATATCTGGATGGCGGGCGGATGATTGATGTCGATGGGCTGATTTCTCTGGTCCGCAACTACAATCCGAAAACCAATGAAAAGCTCATCCGCGATGCCTATGAATACGGCCGCGAGATGCACAAGGGCCAGACCCGCCATTCGGGCGAGGAATATTTCCAGCACCCGGTGGCGGTGGCCGCGATTCTGACGGAGCAGCGGCTTGACGATGCCACCATCGTCACCGCCCTTCTGCACGATACCATCGAGGATACCCGCGCCACCTACGAGGAGATCGCCGACCGTTTCGGCGAGGAGATCGCCGGGCTGGTGGACGGGGTGACGAAGCTCACCAATCTCCAGCTTTCCTCCTCCGGCTCCAAGCAGGCGGAGAATTTTCGCAAGCTTTTCATGGCGATGAGCAAGGATCTCCGGGTGATCCTCGTGAAGCTCGCCGACCGCCTGCACAACATGCGCACGATCAAGTTCATGCGCCCCGAGAAGCAGGTGCAGAAAGCTCGCGAAACCATGGATATCTATGCCCCGCTCGCCGGGCGCATGGGCATGCAGTGGATGCGCGACGAGCTTGAGGATCTGGCCTTCCGGGTGCTCAATCCGGAGGCGCGAAGCTCGATCATCCGCCGCTTCATCACCCTTCAGCGCGAAACCGGAGATGTGATCCACAAGATCACCAACGATATCCGCAAGGTGCTCGAGAAGGAGGGGATCGAGGCGGATGTGTTCGGCCGCGCGAAGAAGCCCTATTCCATCTGGCGCAAGATGGAGGAAAAGGGCCAGGGCTTTTCCCGCCTTTCCGATATCTACGGCTTTCGGGTGATTACCGAAAGCGAAGCCGATTGCTACCGCGTGCTCGGGGCGGTGCATCGCCGTTGGCGGGCGGTTCCGGGGCGCTTCAAGGATTACATCAGCCAGCCCAAATCCAACGGATACCGCTCGATCCACACGACCGTTTCCGGGCGCGACGGCAAGCGCGTGGAAATCCAGATCCGCACCCGCGAGATGCACGAGGTGGCGGAAGCGGGCGTGGCGGCGCACTGGTCCTACCGCGATGGGGTGCGGGCGGAGAATCCCTTTGCGGTGGATCCCGCGAAATGGCTCGAAAGCCTCACCGAGCATTTCGATGCGGCCGAGGATACGGATGAATTCCTCGAGCATGTGAAGCTCGAGATGTATACCGATCAGGTCTTCTGCTTCACGCCCAAGGGCGATGTGGTGAAGCTGCCGCGCGGCGCCACACCGCTCGATTTCGCCTATGCCATCCACACCCGCATCGGCGACAGCTGCGTGGGCGCCAAGGTGGATGGCGTGCGCGTGCCCTTGTGGACCCGGTTGAAGAACGGCCAGTCCGTCGAGATTGTTACCGCCGAGGGGCAGCGCCCGCAGGCGGCCTGGCTCGATATCGTGGTGACGGGCAAGGCCAAGAGCGCGATCCGCAAATCGCTGCGCGCCGAGGATCGGGAACGCTTCGTGCGGCTCGGGCGCGAACTGGCGCGCGTGGCTTTCGAGCAGATGGGCAAGAAGGCAACCGACAAGGCGCTCGAAACCGCGGCGCGCCACATGGGCTATGAAGATGCCGAGGATCTGCTGGCGCGTATCGGCAGCGCCGAGATCACGGCGCGCGAGGTGGTGGAAGCGCTCTATCCCGAGCTTGCCGATACGAGCGGCGATGAAATCGAGGAAGCCCGCGCCATCGCCGGGCTATCGCCGGGGCAGGCCTTTGCGCGTGCGAAATGCTGCCAGCCGGTGCCGGGCGAGCGGATCGTGGGGATCAGCTATCGCGGCCGGGGGGTGATCGTGCATGCGATCGATTGCCCGGTGCTTTCGGAATTCGAGGAACAGCCGGAGCGCTGGGTGGATCTGCAATGGCATTCCGGCAAACACCCTGCGGTTTATACGGTGACGCTCAATATCACCATCAGCAACGATTCCGGGGTGCTGGGGCGCATTTGCACCTTGATCGGCGAGCAGAAGGCCAATATTGCGGATATGAAATTCGTGGACCGGAAACCGGATTTTTACCGCATTCTGATTGATGTCGAGCTGCGGGATGCCGAGCATCTCCATACGGTGATGACGGCGCTTGAGGCGGAAAGCGCCGTGGCGGAGATCGAGCGGTTTCGCGATCCGGGCCGCAAACCCTGACAGCCGGGTGGACCAGCCGCGCCGGCCGGCACATCCGAAGGAAAGAAAGTGGTATTCAAGCGCCGGGATAAACGCCCCTTCTGGAAAGCCGTGGTCGAGAGTTTCTGGCCCCGCGGCGGCTGGGGGCGTGCGCTGAAATACATGCACCATCGGGTCAATCGTCTTCCCGATTCACCCCACCGGATCGCGCGGGGGATATTCTGCGGCGTGTTTGCGAGCTTCACCCCGTTTTTCGGCCTGCATTTCGTGATCGCGGCCGTGATGGCAAAGCTTATTCGGGGCAATATCGTGGCCGCGCTGCTGGCCACCTTCGTGGGCAATCCGCTCACATTTCCGATCATTGCCGCCGTCAATCTGAAACTCGGGCAATGGATGCTCGGGCGGGGAAGCGCCTATGGGGCCGATGCCGGGCTTTGGGAGGCATTCGCCGGTGCGGCGCGCGATCTGAAACACAATTTTCTTGCGATCTTCACCAGCGAAGAAGCCAATTGGCATCACCTTGCCGATTTCTATCACGAGGTGATGGTGCCCTATCTGGTGGGGGGGATCATCCCCGGCATGCTCACCTCGCTCGCCTTCTATTATCTGAGCCTGCCCGTCATCACCGCCTACCAGAACCGCCGCAAGGGGCGGATCAAGGCCAAGCTTGCCGAATTGCGCTTGAAGAAGGCTGAAAAGGCGGCCAACAAGACAATCGGCAGAGCCGTGAACAAGGCTGACGGCCTGCCTCCCGTGGAGTAATCTCCCGGCGAAAGCGATCCCTGCGGATCACGCGGGAAACCTGATGGAGCGGAAGATGGGTGAAGAAGGCGAAAAGGAGCTTCGGCTCGGGGTCAATATCGATCATGTGGCCACGGTGCGCAACGCGCGCGGCTCAAGCTATCCCGATCCCGTGCGCGCCGCGAAACTCGCGGAGGAAGCCGGGGCGGACGGCATCACCGCCCATCTGCGCGAGGATCGCCGGCATATTTCGGATCGCGATATCGAGCGCCTTGTGGAGGTGCTTGAAGTGCCGCTCAATTTCGAAATGGCGCCCACAGAGGAGATGCAGGCGATTGCCCTCAGGCACCGCCCGCATGCTGTCTGCATCGTGCCGGAGCGCCGACAGGAGCTGACAACCGAGGGCGGGCTTGACGTGAAGCGCGATGAAAACCGCCTTGCCGGATTCATAGCGCCCCTGAGAGATGCGGGCTGCCGCGTTTCCATTTTCATTGCCGCCGATCGCGCCCAGATAGATGCCGCGCACAAGATCGGCGCGGCGGTGATCGAGCTCCATACCGGGGCCTATTGCGATGCTTTCCATGAAGGCCGGACGCAGGATGCCGAAGAGGAGCTTGGGCGTCTGCGCGAGATGGCCGCTTATGCCCACGGGCTCGGGCTCGAAGTGCACGCGGGCCACGGCATCACCTATGATACGGTGCAGCAGATCGCCGCCTTCCCAGAGATTCGCGAGCTCAACATCGGCCATTTCCTGATCGGCGAGGCGATCTTCGTGGGGCTTGCCGAGGCCATCGGGCGCATGCGTGCCCTCATGGATACCGCCCGCGAAGGATAGGTAAGCCCGGCATGATTATCGGCATCGGCACGGATCTTGCGAATATCGAGCGCATTGAGGGGGTGCTCGCGCGCCACGGCGATCGCTTCCGCAAACGCGTTTTCACCGAAACCGAGCAGAGAAAGGCCGGGCGGCGCAAGGATGAGGCGGGCACCTATGCCAAGCGCTGGGCAGCGAAGGAAGCCTGTTCCAAGGCGCTGGGCACAGGGCTTCGCATGGGCATCAGCTGGCGCGACATGGCGGTGACCAATCTCGAATCCGGCCAGCCGGTGATGGAGGTCACCGGCTGGGCGGCCGAGCGCCTTGCCGCGCTCACGCCGCCCGGCCATGCGGCGGTGATCCACGTGAGCCTCACGGACGATCACCCCTGGGCGCAGGCTTTCGTAGTGATCGAGGCCTGCCCGCTGGATGGCGCCGCTGGGCATTCACAACGCCCGTGATCCGCTTGACACGCGCCCGCGCGCGCTTCATGTAACCCGGGATCCGGACAGCGAGCGGGAGATCCCATGGAAACGGCAGAAAAGAAGAAGAGCGACGGCCTCATGGAGACCGTCAAGACGATCTTCTGGGCGCTGGTGATCGCAGGCATCTTCCGCACCCTCTTCTTCCAGCCGTTCTGGATCCCGTCGGGCAGCATGAAGGATACGCTGCTGATCGGCGATTTCCTCTTCGTGAACAAGATGGCCTATGGCTATTCGCGCTATTCCTGCCCCTTCTCGGCCTGCCCCTTCTCCGGCCGCATCTTCGCCAGCGAGCCCGAGCGCGGCGATGTCGTGGTGTTCCGCCACCCCGTGAACGGCACCGATTACATCAAGCGTCTGATCGGCCTGCCGGGCGACAAGGTGCAGATGAAGGATGGGGTGCTGCACATCAACGGCAAGCCGGTAAAGCTCGAGCCCGCGGGCATCTTCGAAGAGATATACGAGCGCCAGGGGCCGCAGGGTGGCTTTCCGCGCTGCATGAACAATCCCGGCATCGGCGGCATCTGCAAGAAGGAGCGCTATCGCGAAACCCTGCCCAACGGCCGCACGCATGATATCCTCAATATCGGCACCACGGCGGCCGACAACACCCCCGTTTTCACCGTGCCGGAAGGCCATTACTTCTTCATGGGTGACAACCGCGACAATTCGCAGGACAGCCGCTTCCCCCGCCAGGTGGGGGGCGTCGGCTTCGTGCCGGCCGAGAATATCATCGGCCGCGCCGATCGCATCATGTTTTCCTCCGCCGGGCGCTCGCTCTTCTATTTCTGGACATGGCGTTCGGATCGTTTCCTGAAGGCAATCGAGTGAAGCTCTCATCGGATCTGAAGGCATTTTCACGCAGGATCGGGCATCACTTCGAGAAGCCCGAGCTTCTGGTGCAGGCCCTCACGCATCCATCGCTTTCCTCTCCCACAAGGGCCGATAACCAGCGCCTCGAATTCCTGGGCGACAGGGTGCTCGGCCTGGTGATGGCCGATGCGCTTCTCGCGGCCGATCCCGCGGCCACCGAGGGCCGGCTGGCGCCGCGCTTCAATGCGCTGGTGCGCCGGGAAGCCTGCGCCGATGTGGCGCGCGAGATCGGGATCGGGGATGTGCTGAAGCTCGGGCGCTCGGAGATGCTTTCGGGCGGGCGGCGCAAGGAGGCGCTTCTTGCCGATGCGATGGAGGCCGTGATCGCCGCCGTCTATCGCGATGGCGGATTTGACGCGGCGCGCGACATGGTTCTGCGTCTCTGGGGTGATCGCATCGCCAATGTCAAATCCGATGCCCGCGATCCCAAGACGGCGCTTCAGGAATGGGCCCAGGCACGCGGCCAGCAGCCGCCGCGCTATGTGGAGATCGCCCGCGAAGGCCCCGATCATGCCCCCCGGTTCACCATCGAGGCGCGCCTTGAGAGCGGTGAGAGCGCGCGTGCCACCGCCGCTTCGAAGCGCCAGGGAGAGCAGGCTGCGGCCAAGGCTCTTCTGGCGCGGATGGAAGGAAGAGAAGAATGACAGCCGAAACTGACGAGAAAGGGAGCCGCGCCGGTTTCGTCGCCCTCATCGGCGAGCCCAATGCCGGCAAATCGACCCTGACTAACCGCATGGTGGGCTCCAAGATCTCGATCGTCACCCACAAGGTTCAGACAACGCGCACCCGCATCCGCGGCGTGGCGATCGAGGGCAAGAGCCAGATTGTCCTTGTCGATACGCCGGGGCTCTTCCGCCCCCGCCGCCGGCTGGATCGCGCCATGGTTGCGGCGGCCTGGAGCGGGGCGGCGGATGCGGATGTGATCGTGCTGATGATCGAGGCGCATCGCGGGATCACGGAAGGGGTAAAGGCGATCGTCGAGGGGCTGAAGGAGCGAGCGCCCGATCGCCCGGTGGCGCTGGTGATCAACAAGATCGACCGCGTGCCATCCGAAAAGCTTCTCGAGCTCGCGGCGGCAATGAACGAGCTTTACCCTTTTGAGCAGACCTTCATGATCTCGGCCGAGAAGGGGCATGGGGTGGAGGATCTGCGCAAATGGCTGGCCGGGAAGATGCCGGAAGGCCCCTGGCTTTACCCGGAAGATCAGATCGCCGATCTGCCGATGCGCATGATCGCGGCCGAAATCACCCGCGAAAAGCTGACTCTGCGCCTGCATCAGGAACTTCCCTATCAGCTGACGGTGGAAACCGAGAATTGGGAGGAGCGCAAGGATGGCTCGGTGAAGATCGAGCAGGTGATCTACGTGATGCGCGACGGGCACAAGGGGATCGTCCTCGGCCATAGGGGCGAAACCATCAAGGCCATCGGCAAGGCCGCGCGCGAGGAACTCGAGGAAATGCTCGGGCGGCGCGTGCATCTCTTCCTGCAGGTGAAGGTGCGCCCGAACTGGCAGGAAGAGGCCGAGCGTTACGGCGAAATGGGCCTCGATTTTCGTGACGGCAACGCATGAGCGCGCGCCTCACCACGGATTTCTGGGTGGGGGCCTATCTGATGCGCCTGCAGCAGGAGAATATCCCTGCTTATATCACCCGCAAGGGCGATCCCACGGCCGGGGCGGTGCTGGTGAAGGTCAGCACGCTTGATGGCCGCGCCCGCGCCTTTCAGCGCAGCTTCGATCTGATGAGCGGCGAGCGGGCCTGGGTGGTGCTTGTGGAGGGCGAGGAGCGGGAGGTGGATGAGGCGCTCTCTCGTCAGGCCGGTTTCGATCCCGATCTCTGGGTGATCGAGATCGAGGACAGGGCCGGGCGGCATCTCCTTGATGAGGCGGGTTTCAGCGCCTAGGCTCGGGCCATGGAATGGCGGGATCAGGGGATATTGCTGGTGCGGCGCAAGCATGGGGAAACCTCGGCGATCATCGAGGTTTTCACTGCCGGGCACGGGCGCCACGCGGGGGTGGTGCGCGGTGGCGCGGGGCGGCGGATGGGGCCGGTGCTGCAGCCCGGCGCGCAGCTTGATATCACCTGGCGCGCCCGCCTCGAGGATCATCTGGGGAGCTTCACGGTTGAGCCGCTCGGGGGCAATGCGGCGCTCATGCTTGCCGATCCGCCCGCCCTTTCGGCCCTCAATGCGATCTGCGCCCTGCTGGCCTTCGCCCTGCCCGAGCGCGAGCCTCACCCCGCCCTCCATGAAGCAACCTCATCCCTCCTTGTGAGCCTTGCCGGGCAGGAGCCGGGCTGGCCTCTTGCCTATCTTCACTGGGAGATGCTGCTGCTCGCCGAGCTTGGCTTCGGCCTCGATCTTTCGAGCTGCGCCGTTACCGGGCGGCGCGAGGGGCTGGCCTATGTTTCACCGAAGACGGGCCGGGCCGTCACGCGGGAGGGTGCTGGCGAATGGGCAAGCCGCCTGCTGCCGCTGCCCGATTGCCTGCGCGAAGAAGGCGCCGGAAAGGCGGGTGGGCCAGATGGCGGCCTTCTGGAGGGCCTTGCGATCACCGGCCATTTCCTTGCCCACCATCTTGCGCCGTCGCTCGGCGATCGCCCGCTGCCGGGCGCCCGCCAGAGGCTCATCGATGCCCTTGCGCGCCTTCAGCGGGGCGCTGCGGAGAAGACCATCTGATCGCCGCCCGATTCATCGGAAAGCACGAGCACATCCCCCGATACCTCGGCCAGCCGCATGCGCCTCAACTTGCCGAGAAACCGCTGCTCTTCTGCCAATTGCGGGCAGGCCCTTTCCGTGGTGACGATTTCGGCCGCCTCGAACCAGGGATAGGGCGCGTTCTGGCGGGCTGAATAGCTGTTGCATGGGGCCTCGCCTGCGATCTTTCCAGCCTCGGGAAAGCGGATCGTGGCGCGGGCGGTGAAAGGCTGGCCGGCCATTTCACGCAATTCCCACACGCGCCCGTCCCCGGCGAAGCGCGAAACCCCCTGATCGCCCTGGCAGGCGGCAAGGAGCATGGCGGCAAGCGGGATCACGGCATGGCTTTTCATGCGGCGAGCCTTGCATCGCAGCCCATCTCCGGCAACATGCCCGCGATCACAAGCGCGTGAAGGGTGGCGCGCATGCCTTCATTGCTGCTGGTTGTCGTGCAGATGGCGCAGGGCCTCTTCGGCTGTTTCAACGAAACGGAAAAGTTCCAGATCCTCGGGCGAAATGGTGCCGGCATCGGCAAGGGCTTCCCAGTTGATCATCCGGCGCCAGAATTCCTCGCCAAACAGCAGGAAGGGCACCGGCTCCATGCGCTGCGTCTGGATCAGGGTGAGGCTTTCGAAAAGCTCGTCCATCGTGCCGAAACCGCCGGGGAAGACCACGATCGCCTTGGCACGCATCAGGAAATGCATCTTGCGGATGGCGAAATAGTGGAAATTGAAGCAAAGCTCGGGCGTGACATAGGGGTTGGGCGCCTGTTCGTGCGGCAGCACGATATTGAGCCCGATCGAGCGTCCGCCGGCCTCCGCCGCACCGCGATTGGCCGCTTCCATCACCCCCGGCCCGCCGCCCGACATGATGACGTTTTCCCGCCCCCCGCTCTTCTCGATGCTTTCGAGCGTAACGAGACGGGCAAATTCGCGCGCCTCATCGTAGTATTTCGAAAGTTCGGCAAGCGTCTTCGTCTTTGCCTCGTTTTTCTTCGCGGGCTCCGGGATGCGCGCGCCGCCGAACAGCACGACCGTCGAGACGATCTCCTGTTCGTTCATCAGCATGTCGGGCTTCAGAAGCTCGAGCTGGAGGCGCACCGGGCGCAGCTCCTCGCGGCAGAGGAACTCCGTATCCATGAAGGCGAGCCGGTAGGCGGGCGATCGGGTCTGCGGCGTATCGGGGATTTCCTTCACCACTTTCGCATCATCGATGGCGTGGCGGAAAGGATGCAGGCGGTTGTCCGTGTTCATCTTATCCCTCTCGTTTGGTCGCATTGCGCCCCTGGCTTCATGCGTCTATAGGCTTTCGCAGATCAAGGCCAGTCACCAATACGCGACAGGAGCAGCACCGAACCATGGACAGAGATCAGCTTGAAGCCGCCATAGAGGCCGCCTGGGAAAAGCGCGATCAGATCACGCCGCAGACGGGCGGTGAGATCCGCGAGGCCGTCGAGGAAACACTGAACGCGCTTGACGGAGGCAGGCTCAGGGTGGCCGAGCGGCAGGAAAACGGCGAGTGGCGCGTGAATCAATGGGCCAAGAAGGCGGTGCTGCTCGGCTTCCGGCTGAAGGACATGGAGCTGCAATCGGGTGGCCCCCAGGGCGGCAACTGGTGGGACAAGGTTGACAGCAAGTTCAGGGATTGGGGCGAGAACGAATTCCGCGCAGCAGGTTTTCGCGCCGTGCCCACGGCGGTGGTGCGCCATTCGGCCCATATCGCGCCGGGCGTTGTGCTGATGCCCTGTTTCGTCAATCTCGGCGCCTATGTGGGCGAAGGCACGATGGTGGATACCTGGGCCACCGTCGGCTCCTGCGCGCAGATCGGCAGGAATGTGCATCTCTCCGGCGGTGTCGGCATCGGTGGGGTGCTCGAGCCCATGCAGGCCGGGCCCACGATCATCGAGGACAACTGCTTCATCGGCGCGCGCTCCGAGGTCGTGGAGGGCTGCATCGTGCGCGAGGGCTCGGTGCTCGGCATGGGCGTTTTCATCGGCAAGTCCACCAAGATCGTGGATCGCGAAACTGGCGAGGTGATGTATGGCGAGGTGCCGCCCTATTCGGTTGTCGTGGCGGGCTCCATGCCTTCGAAGAACGGGATCAGTCTCTACTGCGCCGTGATCGTGAAACGGGTGGATGAGCGCACCCGCTCCAAAACCGCCATCAACGAGCTTCTGCGTGACTGAGGGGGGGAAAAGGGGGCGTCAGAAGGTCTATACCCTTCTGGTGGAGCTCGGCCGCAAGGAGGGCGATGGCCTGCCCGAGGGGGCGAGCGGGGCGGCGATGGTGATCTACGCCTCCGGGGTGGACGAGCCCGAAGCCGTGCGCGAAACGGTGGCGGTGCTCAAGCAGGCCGGGCTCGCGCCGCTTGACGTGACAGGCTACGGCACGCTTGAGGAGCGCGAGGCCGAGGGGCACGACATCCCCGAGGAGGAGCGCGCCCTGATGCAGCGGGCGAGGGATGAAAACGCCGTGATCGTGGCCCAGCTGACCCCGCTTTACGATGGCGATGAAGGCTCCGGTGGCAGCGCGTGAGAACGGTATTTCTTGATCTTGACGGCACGCTGACGGATCCCCTTCCCGGGGTCGAGAGATCCATCCGCTATGCGCTCGAGAAGATTGGCCACCCCTTTGCGCCCGAAGATGATCTCGGCTGGGTGATCGGCCCTCCGCTCATGGAAAGCTTCGCCCGCCTCGGGGTGGATGATGTGGATCGCGCCATTGCCCTCTATCGCGAGCGATACCGCGAGATCGGCCTGTTCGAGAACCGTGTCTATGATGGCATCCCCGGGGCATTGGAGGCGCTTGCCCGAGCCGGTTATCGCCTGTGCCTCGCCACGGCAAAGCCGCATGAATATGCCCGCCGTATCACGGCACATTTCGGCCTTGCGCGCTTCATGGCGGCCGAATTCGGCCCCGAGCTTGACGGCACGCTGAATGACAAGGGCGAATTGCTGGCGCATGCGTTGCGTCAGATCGGCGCCGAGCCCGAAGATTGCCTGATGATCGGCGACCGCATCCATGATTTCAGGGCTGCGGAGCGCGTCGGGATGCCGGCGATCGGCGTGGAGTGGGGCTATGGCGATGCCGGTGAGCTGGCCCGGGCGGCGCTGGTCTGCCAGCGGCCGGAAGAACTTGCCGAAGCGGCAAGAGCACTGTTCGCGAAGTGATTTCGGGGGGCGAAAGCAGCCCTTCAACCAAGATGCGCGAATGCTGGCTATATTTCCGGGCATCAGCCAGTTTGCTGCGATCATGGCCGGGCCTGGCCTTGTGTGAGTTTCAGCAGGCCGTTCAACACCATCTCAGGCAACTGCGCGATGATTGAGGAGAAGGGATGCTTCCCAGGATTTCAGCGTTCGTCTTGCCGCCTTTCCATAGCCGGCGCCCGTCATCGGATCGAGGCCGGGAAAGAGGCCGGCGATTTCATCCAGAGCTTCGGCCGGGAAGCAGGCGCTTGTTTGCGGCCCGGGCAGGAAGCTCTCCGAGGCCAGCCCGTTCGCGCAGAGGATCTGATGGCGATCGAGCATCAGATGCACATATTCCACGATCGCCCCCTCCCGGCGCCGGATTGCCCTGTGGCCGACAAGATCCTTGGCCGCAATCAGCACTTCCTCCACGCCAAACAGAAGCGGTGCCCCGCTCTCGCAAAGCAGGATGCGGTGTTCGGGCGAAATCATCAGATCGCCATGGGCTCCGAATGTGCCGGCCGAAATGCAGACCGGGGCCGCATTGCCCCTGCCTGCCACCCGCCGCCGCCCGATCCAGCGCACGGGCTGCGGGCCCTCATCGCGGGTCATCACCAGATCGCCCGGGCGCAGGCTCTCGACAGCCCGCTCCCCCGCAGGGGTCAGGATTTTCGTTCCGGCAACAAAGCAGGGAACGGTTTCCACCGTGACAAAGGCAACATCGGTTTCGCCCGAAGCATCGGTGACCTCGTAGGTGAAGGAAACGGTATCCGTATCCGCATCCGCGGTAACGATCAGCGTGCCCGAGGCTGTGAGGGTGACAGTATGGCCGGAGGGAAGGGTGACGGTATCGCCGGCCGAGACAGCCTGGCCGTTTATGTGGGTTATGGTGAGCGCGCCACCTGAACTGTTCGTATCATTCGCCAGGACATCGATCATCTGGCTGCCGTTCGGCACCATCGTCATGGCATCGTTCTGCGCCACGAGCGCCGTCTGCACGCTTCCGCCGGCAATCAGGAGATTTGAATCATAAACCGAATCCACCGCATCGGCGATCCCGATCCGGATAGAATTCACCTCGCCGTCATTCACCGCGATCTTCAGGGAGAGGGTAATGGTGTAGCCGTCCATCTCGGTATTGGCCTGGTCGGCCGTATTGTCCACATACTGGTTTATGTTGCTGGAATTGTTGATGTTGCCAACACTGGCCTGACCATTCCCAACCGCGATCGGCACGGGATTGCCATTGATCCAAACACCGATCGTATCGGTATACTGGCTGAAGAACTCCGGGTATTCTTCGCTCGAGAGCACGAATTGCATCGTCATCAGATTCCCGTCGGGGATGAAGTCCACGTCGAGAAAGGCCGCATCCCGCGTGGGCACGCCGGCCAATGCGTCGAAGGCCGGGTCGTTGTTGAGGCCGGATGTGTCGGTGGAGGTATTGGGGCTGTGATTGGCATCCCCGGAGGAGTTGGTAAAATCCCTCGCCTTGCCGGTGGAGAGGATCACGCCCGTATCCCCCGGCGTTGCCTCGGGGGAGATGCTGTCGCCATTGCTGTAGATGCCGGAGGAGCGATTGTCGCCCGTGTAGCTGGCATTGACGACAGTAACGCCGGCGCCGAAGATTTCCTGCGCCATCTGGAGTGCGCTCGCACCCGTATTGATCGGTAGCTCGGAAGCCGCCACCATGCTGCTCTGCCCCCGTTCAGGCAGGCTGTTACGCAGGGAAGGGTAGATATCCGCTCCGTTGCGCGTGCCGGTTCATTTCCGGCTTTCTCTCGGGCCTGCCTCGATTGTTATCGATTGTTGTTGGAGAGATATTAACCCAGGTGAATGGAATGTTAACAATTATGTTGCGATTGTTACGCAGGATGCTCCGCGTGCTGTGTTTTTCGAGCCGCACCGGGATGCGCAGGATTGCAGGCAGTGCTGCGGGGCGCTATCGCTGTGGCGAGCGAGCATGGAGGCTTCCTTGAATACACCGACAGATCCCGTTGCCCTCGCGGCCGAGCTGATCCGCTGCCCTTCCGTGACCCCCGAAGAAGGCGGAGCGCTGAAATTGCTGGAGCGCCATCTTGCAGATGCGGGCTTTGAATGCACGCGGGTCGATCGCGGCGGCGTGGCCAATCTCTTTGCCCGCTTCGGGGCGAAGGGGGCGGCAAGGAGCTTCGGGTTCAACGGCCATACCGATGTGGTGCCGGTGGGCGATGCGGCCGCCTGGAGCCACGATCCCTTTGGCGGCGATATCGTGGAGGGCACCCTCTGGGGCCGCGGCGCGACCGACATGAAATCCGGCGTGGCGGCCTTTGCCGCCGCCGCCATGGATTTCGTGCGGGAAACGCCCCCCGATGGCGCCGTGATCCTCGCCATCACCGGCGATGAGGAGGGCGATGCCACTGATGGCACGGTGGCGCTTCTGGACTGGATGGCGCGCGAAGGCGAGCGGATGGATATCTGCATCGTCGGCGAGCCCACGAGCCGCGCGCAATTGGGCGACATGATGAAGATCGGCCGGCGCGGCTCCATGACGGCCCATTTCACCGCCCGTGGCGTGCAGGGCCATTCCGCCTATCCCCAGCGCGCGAAGAATCCGGTCAGTGCCATGGCGAAGCTGATCGCCCGGCTTGCCGATCACCGGCTTGATGAGGGCACGGCGCATTTCGAACCCTCCACCCTGGCCCCGACAACGATCGATACCGGCAATCCGGCAACGAACGTGATCCCGGCGGAGTGCCGCGCCACCGTCAACATCCGCTTCAACGATGCCCATGATTCCGCCTCGCTCACGAAATGGCTTGAGGCAGAGGAGGCAAGGGTGGCGGCTGAAACGGGGGTCGAATTCACCATGAAGGTGAAGGTTTCGGGCGAAAGCTTCCTCACGCCGCCAGGGCGGCTCTCGGATATGGTGGCCCGGGCCGTGCAGGCGGAAACGGGGCTCACGCCCGAGCTTTCCACAACGGGCGGCACCTCTGACGCCCGCTTCATCAAGGATCACTGCCCGGTGGTGGAATTCGGCCTCACCGGGAAAACCATGCACCAGGTGGATGAGCGCGTGCCTGTGGGGGAGATCGTGAAGCTGAAGGCGATCTACAGCCGTATGCTGAAAGATTATTTCGCCTGAGATGCGCAAACCCCGCCCCCGCCTGATCGTGATGGTGAAGGAGCCCCGGCCGGGCCGTGTGAAAACAAGGCTCGGGCAGGAGATCGGCATGGTGGATGCGGCCTGGTGGTTCCGCCACAGGGTGCGTCGGCTGCTGCGCGAAATCCGCGATCCGCGCTGGCAGGTGATCCTTGCCGTCAGCCCCGATGTGGCGGTGCAAAGCCGCGCATGGCCTGCGGATCTTGCCCGCATCCCGCAGGGGCGGGGCGATCTCGGCGCCCGGATGCGCCGCCTGCTGGCGCTTCCCGGCAAGGGGCCGATCGTGCTGATCGGAGGCGATATCCCCGGTATCCGCCGCCATCATGTGGCCGCGGCCTTCTCCGCTCTGGGGGCCAACAGGGCGGTTTTCGGCCCGGCCAGCGATGGCGGCTTCTGGCTGGTGGGCTGGAAGGCTCCCCCGGCTCCGCCGCCGGGCCTTTTCGAGGGCGTGAGATGGTCAACCCCCCATGCCCTCAGCGAGAGCCTCGCCACGTTGCCAGGCCCGCCTCCCGCCCTGATCGAAACGCTCGATGATGTCGATACCGCCGCCGATCTGGCGCGCTTTGGTGCGTGACCCTTCCTGCGCCACGTGCTAGGGGAAGCCATGAAGAAATTTCCAAGCAAAGATGAAATCCTGAAGTGGATTTCCGAAAACCCGACCCAGACAAGCAAGCGCGATATCGCCCGTGCTTTCGGCATCAAGGGCGCGGCGCGGATAGATCTCAAGCGCATCCTGAAGGAGCTTGAGGCCGAGGGGCATCTCGAGAAGCGCCGCAAGAGCTTCCGCGATCCCGAGAGCCTGCCGCCGGTGAGCGTGCTGGTGGTCAATCCGCCCACGCCCGATGGCGATCTTACGGCGCGCCCCATCGATTGGCACGGCGAAGGCGAGCCTCCCAGGATCGTGCTCGTCGAGCGGGAGGGGCAGCCGGCGCTCGGGGAGGGCGATCGTATCCTTGCCCGCCTTCGCAGGCTCGAGAACGATGGTGAATTCAGCCATGAGGCCCGCCTCATCCGCCGCATCGACAGCACGAAGCGCAAGGTGCTCGGCATCTTCCGCCAGACGGCCGAGGGCGGGCGCATCCTGCCCATCGAGAAGGGAAGCGATCGCGAATGGATGGTGCCGGCGCGTGAAACGGGCGATGCGCGCGATGGCGAGCTGGTGGAGGCCGAGCAGATCGGGCCGCGTTCGCGCATGGGGCTTCCCGTGGCGCGGGTCGTCGAGCGGCTCGGCGATCCCACCGCGCCGAAGGCGATCTCGCTGATTGCCATCCACGAGCATGGCATTCCCGATGAATTCCCTCCCGAAGTGCTGGAAGAAGCGGAAAAAGCGAAGCCCGCCCCGCTCAGCGGGCGCGAGGATCTGCGCGATCTCCCCCTCATCACCATCGATCCATCCGATGCGCGCGATCATGATGACGCCTGCTACGCCGAGCCAGATACCGATCCGAAAAACAGGGGCGGGCATGTGATCTGGGTCGCGATCGCCGATGTGGCCTGGTATGTCCGCCCCGGCACGGCGCTTGATCGCGAGGCCTACCGTCGTGGCAATTCCACCTATTTCCCCGATCGCGTGGTGCCGATGCTGCCCGACCGGCTCTCGGGCGATCTGTGCAGTCTGCACGAGGATGTGGATCGCCCGGTGATCGCGGTGCGCATGGTGATCGACAGAAAGGGCGAATTGATCGCGCATCGCTTCATCCGCGCCATGATGAGATCGCGCGCCTCTCTCCATTACGGCGAGGTCCAGGCCGCCATGGATGGCAAGCCCAACGCGCGCACCGCCCCGTTCTTGGACACCATCCTGAAGCCGCTCTATGCCGCCTGGCACACTGCCCTGAAAGCCCGCGAGAAGCGCGCGCCGCTCGATCTCGATCTCCCCGAGCGCAGGATCGTGCTCGATGAAAAGGGGCGGGTTGTTTCCGTCGATTTTCGTGAGCGCCTCGATGCCCACAAGCTGATCGAGGAATTCATGATCCTGGCCAATGTTGCGGCGGCGGAGGATCTGAAGAAGCACAAGAGCCCGCTTCTCTATCGCGTCCATGAAGAGCCGGCGCCCGAGAAGATCGATGCCCTGCGCGAGATCGCGCAGGAATCCGGGTTCACGCTGGCCAAGGGGCAGGTGATGCATACCCGCCACCTCAATCGCCTGCTCGCCCAGGCCGAGGGCACCGAGCATGACGAGCTGATCAACATCGCTACCCTGCGCTCGATGACCCAGGCCTATTATCACCCCGAGAATTTCGGCCATTTCGGCCTCGCGCTCAGATCCTATGCGCATTTCACCTCGCCCATTCGCCGCTATGCCGATCTGATCGTGCACCGCGCCCTGATCAGCGCCCACAAATGGGGCGAGGGTGGCCTGACGCCCGAGATCATCGAGCGCCTCCCCGAAATCGCCGAGCACATCTCGATGACGGAGCGCCGATCCATGGCGGCCGAACGCGACACCACGGATCGCTACCTCGCCGCCTATCTCGCCGAGCGCACCGGCAGCGAGTTCACCGGCCGGATCGCGGGCGTGGCCCGCTTCGGGATATTCGTGAAGCTCGATGAAACCGGCGCCGATGGCCTTGTGCCCATCCGCTCCATCGGGCGCGAATATTTCCGCTTCGATCCCGAGGAACAAAACCTCACCGGAGAGGAGACCGGCCTGAAGCTGACGCTTGGCACACCGGTTACCGTGCGCCTTGTCGAGGCGGTGCCCCTTACCGGCGGGCTGATGCTCGAACTTCTCGAAGTCGATGGGAAATCGCTTCCCAAGGGGCGGAGATCCTCACGCTCGGGCAAGGGAAAAACGGGGCGCAAGGCCGCCCGGGGCAAGGCAAAATCGGCCGGGATACGCAAGAAGGCGAGTCGCAAGCGCACTCAGGGCAAGTGATCGCCCTTCGTCGCGCCGCGCGCTTCGAAGAGCCGCCGTGGATCACTGGTCCGGCAAATATCCCCGCCGGAGGCAGAGCCAGCACCGGCGGCTGAGTGCTGGCGTCAGGTGGCCAGACCCTTGCGGCCCATATCGAGATATTTCCTGCGCCGGTGCTTCAGGATCGCATCGGGCTTCTTCTTCCCGAATTCCTTGAGAGCGCTTTCCAGCGCGCGCCCCACCGCCTGGATCGTTGCTTCACGATCGCGCTGCGCCCCGCCCACGGGCTCCTTGACGATCACATCGGCCACGCCGAGCCTGTGGAGATCCTGCGCCGTCAGTTTGAGGGCCTCTGCCGCCTCGCGCATCTTCTCGGCATCCTTCCACAGGATCGAGGCGCAGCCCTCCGGCGAGATCACGGAATAGACGGAATGTTCGAGCATGATCAGCTTGTTGGCCGTGGCCAGGGCCACGGCGCCGCCGGAGCCGCCCTCGCCGATGATCACCGAGATCAGCGGTACCCTGATCCGCAGGCATTTTTCGGTGGAGCGCGCAATGGCCTCCGATTGCCCCCGCTCTTCGGCGCCCTTGCCGGGGTAGGCGCCGGGTGTGTCCACGAGGGTGATCACGGGCAGGCCGAAACGATCGGCCAGATCCATCAGGCGGATGGCCTTGCGGTAGCCCTCGGGGCGGGCCATGCCGAAATTCCGCTCGATCCGCGATTTCGTATCGTGCCCTTTTTCGAGCCCGATCACCATCACCGGGCGGTCATTCATGCGGGCAAGGCCGCCCATCACCGCGTGATCGTCGGCGAAATTGCGATCTCCCGCGAGAGGGGTGTATTCACTGAACAGCGCTTCGATGTAATCGCGGGTATGGGGGCGGTCAGGATGGCGAGCCACCTGGCATTTGCGCCAGGGCGAGAGAT
>JALVEX010000401.1 GCA_027030435.1 Paracoccaceae bacterium | reverse complement strand
CAAACCAAACCTTAGCCGAAGAACAACCGTGGCCGCCAAGCGACCCGCGCGGAATTTACACCATCCGGTGGGACACTGCTCTGAGTTAAGGTGTATCTGGGTTGGTTTTGATGCTTGGTTGGCCTCTGGTCCATCGGGACAATGGATTTCGGGCCCTATGGCTTTCGTGGGATCGGTCGAGGATTGGGATATTGATCGAAATTAATATATCATACACCACAATAAATCAGCGCATGTGATCAGGGGATTTGGTCGCTCCCAATAACAACACGTTATGATCTCTTCGCTGGCCAAACTACGGCGCCCTCCGAGCCGCCAGTCTCCCCGACGGAATTTCATCTTGCCCCTGTTCCCCCGGCATCCTAGGCAGGGGGCATGAGAATCCTGTTTCTGGGCGATGTGATGGGGCGTGCGGGGCGTCGGGCGGTGGCCGAAAGGCTGCCCGGGCTGCGTGCCGAGTGGCGGCTCGATTTCGTGGTGGTGAACGGTGAAAACGCCACCAACGGCATGGGGCTCAGCCCCGATCATGCGAAGAAGCTGCTGGAGGCGGGGGCGGATTGCATCACGCTTGGCGATCACGCCTTCGATCAGCGCGAGATGCTGCGCTTCATCGAAACCGAGCCGCGCATCATCCGGCCGCTGAATTTCGCCCGCGATGCGCCGGGGCGCGGGGCCGGGGTGTTCGAGGCGAGCCGGGGGCGGCGCGTGCTGGTGGCGCAGGTGCTGGGGCAGGTCTTCATGAAGCGGCCGTTCGACAACCCGTTTTTCGCCATCGATCCGGTGCTGAAGGCCCATCCCCCCGGCGGCGCGGTGCAGGCGGCGGTGGTGGATGTCCACTGCGAGGCGACGAGCGAGAAGATGGCGATGGGCCATTGGTGCGACGGGCGCGCCAGCATGATCGTGGGCACCCACACCCATGTGCCCACCGCCGATGCGCGCCTTCTGCCAAAGGGCAGCGCCTATCAGACGGATGCCGGCATGTGCGGCGATTACGACAGCATCATCGGCATGGAGAAGGCCGAGCCCATGCGCCGCTTCGTTACCGGCATGGGCAAGGAGCGCTTCACCCCGGCGCGTGGTGAGGCTACGCTTTCGGGCCTTCTGGTGGAGACGGACGATCGCACCGGGCGCGCCACGGCTGTCTGGATGGTGCGCCAGGGGGGGGCGCTTCAGCCCGAGGGGCCGCCGGAGGGGCCATCCGAGAGGCCTGAAGCGTGAAACGCGGCGAGCGGCTCCGGCTCCTTGCCGTGCTGATCCTCATGGGGATGGCCTGGGGCGCGGCCTTCCCGCTGGCGAAGATCGCGGTTTCCACCGGCTACCGGCCCTTCGGCATACTGGTGTGGCAGCTGATCGTGGGCGTTGCCGTTTCCGGCGCGATCATCCGCTTGCGGGGGCGCCCGATCACGCTGGCGCCGCGCTATTGGGGGGTATTCCTCGGCATTGCGCTTCTGGGCTCGGTGATCCCCAATGCCTTTTCCTACACCGCGGCCGCCCATATCCCGGCCGGCGTGCTCTCGATCATCATCGCGCTGGTGCCCCTTTTCGCCCTGCCGCTCACGCTGGCGCTCGGCTTCGAACGCGCCAGCCTTGTGCGTTTCGCGGGGTTGGCGCTCGGGGCGGTGGCGGTGGCGCTCCTGATCCTCCCCGGTGAGGAATTTTCCGGCCCCGTCAGCCCCTTCTACGTATTTCTGGCCATGGGCGCCGCGCTCGCCTATGCGGGCGAGGGCAATTTCCT
>JALVEX010000400.1 GCA_027030435.1 Paracoccaceae bacterium | reverse complement strand
CTTCAAGGAGCGCGCCATTCCGCTCGCCTGGGAGATGCTGACGAAGGAGCTCGATATCCCCAAGGAGCGCCTTCTGGTGACGGTCTATCACACCGACGACGAGGCGGCGGCGCTCTGGAAGAAGGTTGCGGGCCTGCCTGACGAGCGCATCATCCGCATCGCCACGGACGACAATTTCTGGATGATGGGCCCCACCGGCCCCTGCGGGCCTTCCTCCGAGATCTTCTTCGATCACGGCGAAGGGATCCCGGGCGGCCCGCCGGGCAGCCCCGATGAGGATGGCGATCGCTTCGTGGAGATCTGGAATCTCGTGTTCATGCAATATGAGCAGTTCGAGGACGGCCGGCGCGAGCCGCTCCCCAACCAGTCCATCGATACCGGCATGGGGATCGAGCGGGTGGCGGCGCTTCTGCAGGGCACGCCCGACAATTACGCCACCGATCTGATGCGTGCCCTGATCGAGGCCTCGGCCAATGTGACCTCCACCGATCCCGATGGCGCGGGGCGCATCCATCACCGGGTGATCGCCGATCACCTGCGCTCCACCTCCTTCCTGATCGCCGACGGGGTGATGCCCTCCAACGAGGGGCGCGGCTATGTGCTGCGCCGCATCATGCGCCGCGCCATGCGCCATGCCCATCTACTGGGGGCGAAGGATCCGGTGATGCACCGCCTCGTGCCCGAACTGGTGGCGCAGATGGGGCAGGCCTATCCCGAGCTTGGCCGCGCCAAGCCGCTGATCGAGGAAACGCTTCTCCTCGAGGAAACCCGCTTCAAGCAGACGCTTGATCGCGGCCTGCGGCTGCTGGACGAGGAGCTTTCGCGCCTCCCCGAGGGTGCCCCGCTTCCCGGCGAGGCGGCCTTCCGGCTTTACGATACCTACGGCTTCCCGCTGGATCTGACGCAGGATGCGCTTCGAGAGAAGGGCCGCGCGGTGGATGTGGCGGGCTTCGATGCGGCGATGGCGGCGCAGAAGGAGAAGGCGCGCGCGGCCTGGGCCGGCTCGGGCGAAGCGGCGGATGCGAAGATCTGGTTCGAGCTGGCCGAGGAGCACGGGGCGACGGAATTCCTCGGCTATGACACCGAGATCGCCGAGGGCCAGATCCTGGCGCTGGTGAAGGATGGCCGTGAGGTGCAATCCGCGAAGGCGGGCGAGCAGGTGCAGATCGTGGTGAACCAGACGCCCTTTTACGCCGAAAGCGGCGGCCAGGTGGGCGATACCGGGCTTCTGACCACAGAAACCGGAACCGCCCGCATCACCGATACGCAGAAGGCGGCGGGGGTGTTCATCCATTTCGCCGAGGTGCAGAGCGGCGAGATCGCGGTGGGCGAAGCGGCGAAGCTCGAGGTGGATCACGCACGCCGCAGCGCCATCCGGGCGCACCACTCGGCGACGCATCTCCTGCACGAGGCGCTGCGCGAGACGCTGGGCGAGCATGTGGCCCAGCGCGGCAGCCTCAATGCCGAGGATCGCCTGCGCTTCGATTTCAGCCACAACAAGGCGCTGACGGGCGAGGAAATGCGCCGGATCGAGTGGGAAGTGAATGAATATATCCGCCAGAACACCCCGGTCGAAACCCGGATCATGACCCCGGACGAGGCCCGCGAGATCGGCGCGCAGGCGCTTTTCGGCGAGAAATACGGCGATGAGGTGCGGGTGGTTTCGATGGGCCGGAAGGCCAATTCCGGCAAGGGGCTCGATCGCGAAACCTATTCGATCGAGCTTTGCGGGGGCACGCATGTGAAGCGCACCGGGGATATCGGCATGTTCGTGCTCCTGGGCGACAGCGCCTCGAGCGCGGGCGTGCGCCGGATCGAGGCGCTGACGGGCGAGGCGGCGCAGCGCCACATCGATGAAACCCGCCGCCTCCTGGCCGCGGCGGCGAATGCGGCCAAGGCGCCCGCGGGCGAGCTGCCGGAGCGGGTGAAGGCCCTTCAGGAGGAGCGGCGCACGCTTTCGGGCGAGGTGGAGCGGCTGCGCCGCGAAGTCGCGCTCGGGGGCGGGGGCGGCGCGGGGCCAAGGCCCGAGGAGGTGAACGGCATCCCCTTCCTCGCGCAGAAGCTTGAAGGGGTTTCGGGCAAGGATCTGCCCGCGCTCATCGACGTGCAGAAGGAGAAGCTCGGCTCGGGCGTGATCCTGCTGATCGCCGAGGCGGGGGGCAAGGCGGCGGTGGCCGCGGGGGTGACGGAGGATCTGACGGATCGCGTCTCGGCCGTGGATATCGTGCGCGCGGCGGTGGCGGCGCTTGGCGGCAAGGGCGGGGGCGGGCGCCCCGACATGGCGCGCGGCGGCGGCCCCGATGCGGCAAAGGCCGATCAGGCCATTGAAGCGGCAAAGAAAATTCTGGAGGAGGTGTGAAGATGGCTGTTTATGCGATGGTGCATATCGATGTTAAGGATCCCGAGGCCTATGCGCGCTATGCCGAGCTTGCCGGCCCGGCGGTGGCGAAATACGGCGGCGAGTTTCTGGCGCGGGGCGGCGAATGCCGGCAGATGGAAGGCAAGGGGCGCGCGCGCAACGTGATCATCCGTTTCGCGGACATGGACACGGCGCTCGCCTTCTACAATTCGCCCGAGTATCAGGAGGCGCTTGCGCACGGGCTGCCGGCCTCGGAGCGGGAATACTGCTTCGTCGAAGGCGTTTAGGGCAGAAGCGGGGGCTCTCTGCCCCCGCACCCCCGAGGATATTTATGGACCAATGATGAGGGCGCTCAGCCCTGTTCGCTGCGCGCGGCGCGTTTGCGCTCGTGGGGATCGAGGTGGCGCTTGCGCAGACGGATCGCATTCGGGGTGACTTCCACAAGCTCGTCATCGTTGATATAGGCGATGGCTTCCTCGAGGCTCATCTGCACCGGGGGCGTGAGGCGCACGGCTTCATCCGAGCCGGCGGCGCGGATATTGGTGAGCTTCTTGCCCTTCAGGGGATTCACTTCGAGATCGTTTTCGCGGTTGTGCTCGCCGATGATCATGCCCTGATAGACGGGATCCTGCGGCTTGATGAAGAAGCGGCCGCGATCCTCGAGATTGAAGAGCGCATAGGCCACGGCGGTGCCGTTTTCCATCGAGATCAGCACGCCCCTGCGCCGGCCGGGGATTGGGCCCTTGTGGGGCGCCCAGCCGTGAAACACGCGGTTGAGGATGCCGGTGCCGCGGGTATCGGTGAGGAATTCGCCGTGATAGCCGATCAGCCCGCGCGAGGGCACATGGGCGATGATGCGGGTCTTGCCGGTGCCGGAGGGCTTCATCTCGGCCAGCTCGCCCCTGCGCGGGCCGGTCAGCTTTTCCACCACCACGCCGGTGTATTCGTCGTCCACGTCGATGGTGACTTCCTCGATCGGCTCGAGCCGCACGCCGTCTTCCTCGCGAAACAGCACCCGCGGGCGCGAGATCGAAAGCTCGAAGCCCTCGCGGCGCATGTTTTCGATCAGCACGCCCATCTGCAATTCGCCCCGCCCGGCGACCTCGAAGGCCTCGCCGCCGGGCGTATCGCTCACGCGGATGGCGACGTTGGTTTCGGCTTCCTTCATCAGGCGCTCGCGGATCACGCGGCTTTGCACCTTCTTGCCGTCGCGCCCGGCGAGGGGGCTGTCGTTGATGCCGAAGGTGACGGAGATGGTGGGCGGATCGATCGGCTGGGCGGGGATCGCCGCCTCCACCTCGGGGGCACAGAGCGTATCGGCCACGGTGGCCTTGCTCATGCCCGCAAGCGAGACGATATCGCCCGCCTCCGCCTCCTCCACCGCGGCCTGCTCGAGCCCGCGGAAGGCAAGCACCTTGGAGACGCGGAACTGCTCGATCTTCTCGCCCTCGCGCGAGAGCGCCTTCACCGTATCGCCGGCCTTCACACGCCCGCTTTCGATGCGCCCCGTCAGCAGGCGGCCGATGAAGGGATCGGCGCCAAGGGTGGTGGCGAGCATCGAGAAGGGCTCATCGCGCCGCGCGATCTGGGCCGGCTCGGGCACGTGCTGCACGATCAGCTCGAACAGCGCATCGAGATTTTCGCGCGGCCCATCAAGCTCGTCGTCGGCCCAGCCGGCGCGGCCGGAGGCGTAGAGATGGGGGAAATCGAGCTGTTCGTCCGTTGCGCCGAGATTGGCGAAGAGATCGAACACCTCATCAAGCGCGCGGTCGGGCTCGGCATCGGGCTTGTCCACCTTGTTGAGGACGACGATCGGCTTCAGCCCCAGCGCCAGCGCCTTCTGGGTGACGAATTTCGTCTGCGGCATCGGGCCTTCGGCGGCATCCACCAGCAGCACCACGCCATCGACCATGGAGAGGATGCGCTCCACCTCGCCGCCGAAATCCGCGTGGCCCGGGGTATCGACGATATTGATCCGCGTGCCCTGCCACTCGACGCTGGTGGCCTTGGCGAGGATGGTGATGCCGCGCTCGCGCTCGAGATCGTTGCTGTCCAGCGCGCGCTCGGCAACGGCCTGGTTCTCGCGGAAGGCGCCGGATTGCTTCAGAAGCTGATCGACGAGGGTTGTCTTGCCATGGTCCACATGGGCGATGATCGCAATATTGCGCAGGGTCATTGCTTCGGCCTTTTCGGGAATGTCCGGGGGGCAATAGCCTGCGGGAGGGAGAATTGCCAGCCCCTTTTCGCGCTTGCCTGCGGGGAGCACCGTTCGGCGCTGAAAGCTTGCCGGGTGGAAACATTCTCCGGTGAATGGCCTGGGATTGTTTCGATATTGGAAATCATTGCGGGGAGCGCGGGGCAGGGCATTTGACAGAACGGCGATCAGCCTTCACTATATGAGCGGTATTTTTATGCTCGTTAATTATCCGTTCATTCCGGTTTATTCGGGTGAAACATGCTTTCACGAGGGGATTTGAACCATGCGCCTTTCTGCTGCCGCTGCCGCCCTGGCAATGTCAATAACCGCAAGCGCCGCCCAGGCGGTGCCCGTCATCTGGACGCTTGATGATCTCCTGCTCGTGCCGGACCCTGCGATTTCGGATCCGGGCGTCGGGGCGGCCCTTGGATACGGGGCCTTCATCTATGATGCCGACATCACCGATTTCAACGCCATTTCCCTCACCACCACGCCGGTGAGCGCCGGCGATCCGATGGGCGAGATCACCTACGATACATCCATCGGCATCTTTGCCAACACGCTCGTCTTTTCCAGCTCCGCCGATCTCACCCGCCAGATCGTGCTGGCGCTCGATACGGATCTGACCAATGCCGGCGGCGTGGTGACGGCCGGTTTCGGCGAGGAGAGTGTGGATGGCGATGCGAGCCTCGTGCGGTTTTCCGCATTCGCGAGACTCAGCGGCGTGCCGATCCCGATCAGCCCCGTGCCGCTGCCCGCGGGGCTGCCGCTTCTGGCCGTTGCGCTTGGCGGGCTCGGGCTCATGGCGCGGCGCAGGAAGCAGCGCGCCGGGTGATCGCAGGCCAGCATGGCCGGGCGGCATGATGCGTTTGCCGTGAAATCCTTTACAACTCCGCAGATCTGCGGATAGGCTTGCACTGTATGGGGTAAGCTCTGATCCTGCCGTCTCCATACGCTGAAAATTGTTTGTAACGAAAATGGGGGGAGGAAATGAAGATATCGGTACTTGCGGCAGGTTTCGCCGCAGCAATGGCGCTTGGTGGTGCGCCGGCAAGCGCGGCATTGATCGAGTTCGATGTGAGCGCGCTCTTCATGGAGGATGTTTCAACCGGAGATATCTATACGCCTTCGGGCACCTTCCGCTGGGACAATGTTTCCTTCACGGTGAGCGACGTGAATGTGACATCGCCGTTTTCGACCTATGCGAGCGGATTCTATGACAGCGCCGACGAGGAGTTTGTCCTTTTCGGCAGCGGGTCATCCGGGGCGACGGAGCTTGCGATCAGCCTGTTCGGATCGTGGTTCAACGATCTCGAATCCGGCGCGCCGGGCGATACTTTCTCTTTCCTTGCAATTCCGAGCGAGACTGTCGCGAGAGGGGGGGCTCTTGGCCGCGCGATCGATCCCACGCTTTACGCCAAGATCCTGCCCGATCCGGGCGGCCCGGCACCGGTGCCGCTGCCCGCGGGCCTGCCGCTTCTGGCTGCCGCGCTCGGCGGGCTCGGGCTCGTGGCGCGACGCAGGAAGCAGAGCGCCGGGTGATCGCAGGCCAGCCATGCGTGAGTGCGTGGCATGATTTCTGTGTGGACCTTTACATTTCCGCAGGTATGACAAAGGGCTTACCCCAAATGGGGTAAGCTCTGATATTGCAGCCTCTATATGCTGAAAATTGTTTGTCATTAAAGAAAGAGGGATTGGGATGAAGATTTCAGTGATTGCGGCAGGGTTTGCGGCGGCAATGGCGCTGGGAGCGCCGGCCAGCGCCGCGCTGATCGAGTTTGACGTGAGCGGGCTTTACATGATGAAGGATTCGGGGGAAGTGTATACGCCAACCGGCACTTTCCGCTGGGACAATGCCTCCTTCACGGTCAGCGATGTGAATGTGACATCACCGTTTTCGACCTATGCGAGCGGCACCTATGACAGCGCCGCTGAGGAGTTTACCCTTTTCGGCAGCGGGTCATCCGGGGCAACAGAGCTTGCGATCAGCCTGTTCGGCACGTGGTTCAACGATCTCGAATCCGGCGCGCCGGGCGATACTTTCTTTTTCGGCGCCGATCCGCGAGAGACTCTCGTAGGGGTGGGGATACTTGGCTACGCACTCGATCCCACGCTATACGCCACCATTCTGCCCGATCCGGGCGGCCCGGCGCCGGTGCCGCTGCCTGCGGGCCTGCCGCTTCTGGCAGCCGCGCTCGGCGGGCTCGCGTTCTTCAGGAAACGCGGGAAGGCCTGATTTCCCCAAGGGCTTTTTGCGAAAAGGCCGCCTTTCGGGGCGGCCTTTGTTCTTGCGCGAAGGGCGGTGCTCAGGCGTTGCCGGCAAGCGCCGCCTTGAGGTTTTCGTCGATCTTCTCGAGGAAGCCCTCGGTGGTGAGCCATTTCTGATCGGGGCCGACGAGAAGCGCCAGATCCTTCGTCATGTAGCCGCTTTCCACGGTTTCCACCACGATGCGCTCCAGCGTTTCGGCAAACAGCATCAGCGCCGGGTTGTCATCGAGCTTGGCGCGGTGCTTGAGCCCGCCCGTCCAGGCGTAGATCGAGGCGATGGAATTGGTGGAGGTCGCCTCGCCCTTCTGGTGCTGGCGGTAGTGGCGCGTCACCGTGCCATGCGCGGCCTCGCTTTCCACCACCTTG
>JALVEX010000399.1 GCA_027030435.1 Paracoccaceae bacterium | reverse complement strand
CGCGACTCGCGTCAAAGTTGTAATTTTCATTAAAATTGGACTATTGCGCGTAACTTTGCCTTTCAACCGTCTGTAATTTGTAATTTCCGAATGCCGGACGATCACGGGAAAACCCCAGTATTGTCGATCCTGATCCCAATTCCTGCCCGATTTCGATTGCATAAGTTCTGCAACGAACAACAAGCAAACGGGTACGCAAATGGATCGACTGACCGAAATGGAAGCTTTCGCCACCGTGGTGGATCAGGGTGGCTTCACGGATGCCGCCAAGAAGATGGGCATCTCCAAATCAGCCGTTTCCAAGCATGTTTCCTCGCTTGAGGCTCGCCTTGGCGCGCGGCTGCTCAATCGCACCACCCGCCGCGTGAGCCCCACGGAGATCGGGCTTGCCTATTACGATCGCGCGCGCCGGGTGCTCAATGATGCCGGCGAGGCGGATGCGCTTGTGACCTCCATGCAATCCGCGCCCTCGGGGCTTCTCAGGATTTCCGTGGCCACCGATTTCGGGGTCAATCACCTTTCGCCCGTTCTGGGGGAATTCCTGAAGGAATATCCCGATATCACGGTGAACATGGTGCTCAATAACCGCTACGTTGAGCTGATCAGCGAGGGCTTCGATGTGGCCGTGCGCATCGGGGAGCTGGAAGACAGCACCCTGCGCGCCCGCAAGCTCACCGAAACCACCAAGCGCATGATCGCATCTCCCGCCTATTTCGAGAAATACGGCAGGCCGAAGAAGATTGACGATCTCAACGAGCACAAGCTCCTGCATTACACCAATCAGGCCAATGGCGCCGTGTGGAAGCTGACCGCACCCTCGGGCGAAAAGCGTCAGGTGCGCACCGCCGGCTGGCTCTCGGTGAATGATGGACAATCGCTGCTCAATGCCGCGATTGCCGGGCTCGGGATCGCCTATCTGCCGAGCTTCCTCTATGCGGATGCGATGAAGAAGGGGCTGGTGGAAGTGGCCATCCCCGATCTGCCGGCCGAGAAGCAGGGGATCTACGCGGTCTATCCCCCGGGGCGGTTCACTCAGCCCAAGGTGAGGGCCTTCATCGATTTCCTCGTGCATACTTTTGCTGACAAGGGGCCGGATGAGTGGTGATCTGAATATTCCGATCACTTCACCGATGCGAGGATAGCCTCCACCCGCCGGTTGAGGGAGCGGCCCTCCTTGGTGAGGTTCGAGGCCCGGGGCGCGAGAAAACCCATGCCCTCCCCGCCGATCTGCCTTGCAGGAACACCATATTTCTTCTGCAACCGCTCCACGACAGCCGCCGCGCGTTTCTTTGAAAGCGCGATATTTCCTGCCAGCGAGCCTTCGGCATCCGTATGCCCCACGAGGATGATGCGCCGGCCGGGGTTTTCCTTCAGATATTTCGCCAATGCGCGCAGTGATGCGAAATCTTCATCGCGCAATGCGGCCGAACCGGTGGCGAACTGAAGATCTTCCAGCACGACCCGGCCTTCGGCCTCCAGCTTCTGCGCCAGATCGGAAACGTCAACGGGCTCTGTGCTGCCTGAAACAGGGCTTGCTTCCACCATGGAAGCATCGGCGCCATTCGTCGCATCTCCATCCGGCAAGACATGCAGCATCTGCACGAAGCCATCCTTGGGGCTGCGGCTCACCAGCAGCGCGAGATACTCGTATTCCGTGTCCGGTGAGGTTTCTCCCCTCTTCAGGCCGTCATTCCTGCGCCGTGCCGCCAGATAGCGGAAATCGCCGAGATCCACATGCATGTCCGGCTCGGGAATGTGGGGGATGTTGTAGCGGAAATCGAAGCCCCCGCAATCGAGGGTATCGCATTCGAAGAGAATTTCGAAACCATCGCGAATGAGCCCTTCGCGCAATGTATCGAGAATCTGGCTGGTGGTCAGATCGGTATCGGGAAGCTTCCAGGCGCGTTGCGTGACCCTGCCTCTCGCGGTCACGCCCGGCAGGGTTCCGTCTTTCCAGGAGCCGGTTGCGATCTTCGCGCTTGCGGCGGGGCGTGTGTTCTGCGCTGTCGGCTCCGGCGTGATCGGGAAGACGAGCTCCCGGGGATGCGCCGGGGTGGCGAGGAAGGCCGCGAGGATGATGGAGGGGAGCCTGCGCATCATCGCCCGATGTCGTAATATTCCGGGTTCGGTTTCATGCCCGTTGCCGAGGCGACGCGGTTCGTCATGTTGAAGAAGCCGGTGACGGCGGTGATATCCCAGATGTCACGATCGGTGAAGCTGGCTTCACGCAGGATTTGCCTGTCGGCCTCTTCGATGGCGGCGCTCTCGCGGGTGAGCTTCACGGCGAAATCGAGCATCGCGCGCTGGCGCGATGTGAGATCGGCGGCGCGGTAATTGGCGGCGAGCGTATCGCCGAGGGCGGGATCGCCGGAAAGCTCGCGCACCGCGGCGCCATGAGCGATCAGGCAGTAGTGGCAGTGATTTTCTGACGAAACCACAACCGCGATCATTTCGCGTTCGAGCTTGGAAAGGCCGCTCTCGGCGAGCATCACGTCATTGTAGAACGCGGTGAAGGCATTGAGCTTCTCGATGTCGAAGGCATAGGCCTTCAGCACGTTGGGAACGAGGCCGAGCTTCTCTTCGCAAAGCGCGAAATATCTGGCGGTGGAATCGGGCAGAGGATCGGCCATGGGCAGATCAAGGGCCGTCACCCCTTCTTCCTTTCGCTCTCTCTTTTCACTCTTCGCCATCGGCCCGGGTTTCTCCCTGTTGCACACGGTAGTGATACTCTCCCACAATCTCCATTCCGAGGGAAGCATAGAGCCTGCCGGCGGCGGCATTGGCTTTCGTCACCAGCACGGCGAGATGCGTGGCACCTTCCTTTCGGGCCCAATTGGCCGCATGGTGCATGATGTTGCGCCCCACTCCCTGCCTGCGCAGGGCGGGCGTGACTTCGAGCGCGTGCACCATCGCGATGCCCTCGTGAATGGCCGCAAAGGCCACGCCCGCGGCGCGATCGCATGACCGAGCGAGGATTGCGGTTTTCGGCCGGCATGCACGCTCCATGACGGCCCGGCGGGCGGGGCCGATGCCCCCCTCATCCCAAAGCTCGCACATGATGGCGAGCGGCGGCCAGATGGAAAAGGCCGAAACCGGCGGCAGCGGTTCTGCCAGCGCATCGACGGGGGCGGCGAGAATATTTACCGGATCCTTGATCCCATAGCCCCTCCCGGCCAGGGCGGCATCGAGCCGGAGATCCTGCGGGCGGATCATGAACAACGGCTCCTGCCCGAGCGCCCGCATCGCCTCTTCTGCGGCCCCGATATGGGCGGGGAGTTCATCATTCTCCGCCGGTTCCCCATCGAGCGTCGCCGCGCTGACGCGTTGGCCGCCTCCCAGCCCTTCGCGGATCACGAACGGGCCGGCTGCCTTGCGCGCGGCCGGTGGCCATGTGGCCTCGGCGGCCTTCAGCAGGCGGCGTATCTCCGGCAGGCTCATGGCGCATCGCCTCCGAAGGCATCGCAGAGCGCGCGCTCCGCCGCCTCGATCAACCCTTCTTCCTGCCCGCGGATGACGATATAGCTGCCGTATCTGCCCTGCTCGAAGAAGGGGTAGGAGCCGATCGAGAGCATGGGGAATTCCCGCGCGATTGCCGCGAGCGGCCCGGCAATATCGCCCTCGGGGCGGTTGATCCGAACGGTGCGGCTCAGAAGCGGCCTGCCCCCGGTGATGCGCGGCAGGAGCGATTCCAGCATGGCCTTGAAAATCCCCGGCACGCCAGCCATCACGTGCACGTTTCCAAGGCTGAAGCCGGGCGCGGCGGATACCGGATTTTCGATCAGGATCGCGCCTTCCGGAATGCGCGCCATGCGCAGGCGGGAGTCGTTCAGCTCCTGCCCGGTCAGCGCATAGTGGCGCTCCAGCAATTCGCGCGCGTCATCACGCACCCCGATCGGCACGCTGAACGCCTCGGCAATCGAATCGGCCGTGATATCGTCATGGGTGGGGCCGATGCCGCCGGAGGTGAAAACGTGATCATGGCGCGCGGATAGCTCCCGCACGGCGGCGATGATGGCATCCTTGTGATCCGGCAGCACGCGCGCTTCCTTCAGATCGATCCCGTGCCTTGCGAGTTCGCCGGCCAGGTGATGGAGGTTCTTGTCGCGCGTGCGGCCCGAGAGGATCTCGTCTCCGATCACCAGCATGGCGGCTGTCGGGTTTGGCATGGGGTCTCCTTGAGCATGGCCTGGATCCGGTATAGGCCCCAACCCATGCGCTTTCAAACCCCCTTGATCCCCGCCCGCCTGATCCGCCGCTACAAGCGCTTCCTCGCCGACATGCGCCTCGAGGACGGGCGCGAGATCACCGCCCATTGCGCCAATCCCGGCTCGATGATGGGGCTGGCCGAGCCGGGCGTGAAGTGTTGGCTCGAGCCCAATGACGATCCGAAGAAGAAGCTGAAATACGGCTGGCGTCTGGTGGATCACGAGAACGGGCACTTCACCGGGGTGGATACGAGCCTGCCCAATCGCGCCCTGCGCGAGGCACTGGAGGCGGGCGAGGTGGCGAAGCTCGCGCAATACACCGATATCCGCCCCGAGGTGAAATACGGCACCGGGAGCCGCGTCGATTTCCTGCTCTCGGGCGCGGGCCTCCCGGATCTCTATCTCGAGGTGAAAAGCGTGACCCTGAGCCGCTCCCCCGGCCTCGCCGAATTTCCCGACAGCGTGACGGCGCGCGGCACAAGGCACCTGCGCGAGCTTCAGGCGATGATCGGCGAGGGCCACCGCGCCATGATGCTCTACCTCGTGCAGCGCACCGATTGCACCCGCTTCGCGCTGGCGCGTGATATCGATCCCGCCTATGGCGCCGCCTTTGATGCGGCGCGTGCCGCCGGGGTGGAAATCATGTGCCTCGGAACAAGCATCTCCCCGCAGGAAATCCGGCTCGCGGGGGCTGTCGAGTGCCTCGCGTGAGCGCGCCGCTTCAGTGCCGGAAGACCCGCGTCGGGTGCAGTTCGCCCGCCTTGTAGATGCCGATCGCCACGGCCTTGCCATCGAGCGAGGCCCAGGCCTCATCGCCATATTCGGCATCCGAGGTGATGACCATGCCGGGATTGCCGTTTTTCAGGCGCGCGGCCCCTTCGGGCGTGCAGCGAAGCTCCGGCAGATCGGCAAGCCCTTCCTCGAGCGGGCGCAGCAGGGCATCGATTTCGGGCGTGCGCGCAAGGCGCTCTATCTCCTCCATGCTCACCCCCTCATCCGCATCAAACGGCCCCGACCAGATACGGCGCAGCTCGCTCACATGCCCGAGGCAGCCGAGCGCCTCGCCGAGATCGCGGGCAATGGCGCGCACATAGCCCCCCTTGCCGCAGACCATGCGCAGCACCGCGTGATCGGGATCGGGGCGCTCAAGAAGCGTCAGTTCCTCGACCCAGAGCGGGCGCGCGGCAAGCTCCACATCCTCGCCGGCGCGTGAAAGCGCATAGGCGCGCTCGCCATCGATCTTGACGGCCGAGAAACGCGGCGGCACCTGCATGATCTCGCCGGCAAAGCCGGGAAGGGCGGCCTCGATCTCCTCATCCGTGGGGCGCAGATCGCTCCTGGCGATCACCTCGCCCTCGGCATCATCGGTGTTTGTCGCCGCGCCGAAGCGTATGGTGAAATCATAGGCCTTCAGGGCGTCGGTGATGTAGGGCACCGTCTTGGTGGCTTCTCCGAGCGCCACGGCAAGCACACCCGTTGCGGCAGGATCGAGCGTGCCCGCATGGCCGGCCTTCTTCGCGTTGAAGGCCCAGCGGACCTTGTTCACCACGGCGTTCGAGGTGATGCCGGCGGGCTTGTCCACCACCAGCCAGCCCGAGATGTCACGGCCTTTTCTCTTGCGTCCCAATGGATGCCTCCGGTCTGTTGCGCGGGCGCCTGCTAGCGCTCCTGCGCGGCCTGGTCAAGCGCCGGGGCCGGGGCGGTGACGCCGATGATCGGCCCGAGCGGCAGAAAGCCGGTATCGGAGCGCCCGAGCCCCGGTGCGTGCAGGCGGGAGATCTTGCCGTCGAAATAGAGCGCATCGGCAAGGCCGAGCCCTTCGCGATAGAAGCTCGCGAATTCATGGAAGGTCACCGGCTGGTTCGATATGGCGAAGATCGCGAGCTTTCCATCTTCGCTCACGCCCACGCCGTTGCGGATATGGCGCGAAGTGGCATTGACGAGAAAACGCGGATGGATCCGCCCCTTTATCAGCAGCATCGGCCCTGATTGGGTGGCGTATGTGCATTGGGGGGGATCCTTGCGGAAGCGGTTGGTTTCGATCACGCGAAAGCGGCCCGCCCCGGCGCAGAAGACGCCATTCGGCTTCAGTCCGAAATTTCCGTATGATCCGCCATCGGCAAGCGGCGTTATTTCCCGCCCGTTCTCGACATAAAGGCCGACGGGCGAGCGATCGGAATGAAACATCCCGGCGTTCATGGCGAACGCAAGCACGCGGCCTTCCCTGGCGAGGGCTTCGTTCAGGCGTGAAAATCCGCCGAAGGTGCGCCCGTTCTCATCCCTCAGCCAGAGGCGCAGATCATCCTCGGGCGTGGCCTTGCAGATGGTATAGCCGATGCCGCGAAAGGTGATTTCCCGGCACCGGCCCTGACCCTGCGCCTCCTCGGCCTTTCCGTAAGCGGGCAGGGCCAGCGCCATTGCGGCCGCGATGGCCGCAAGGAGGCGCTTCAGCGCAATCATGGCTCCTCACCCTCTTCGGGGCTGTTTTCGGGCAGATCGGCCGCCTTGCGGGTATCGCGCTTCACCTCTTCCTGATCGAACATGATCCGCGCCTTTTCCATCAGATCGAATGTTTCATCGATCGCAAATCGAAGTTCGGGGATGTATTTCAGGGTGATTTCCCGCGCCAGCAGGCGACGCATCTCGGCATGGTTGCGCCGGAGTGCCTTGAGGGCCTCTTCCCGGTGCCGGCCGCCAAGCGGCATCACGAATACCTTTGCAACCCGCATATCGGGCGAGGGTTGCACCTCGCCGATGGTGATGGAGAGGCGATTGAGTTCGGGATCATGGATACGCCCCTGCATGAGGATATCCGAAAGGGTGCGGCGCAGGAGTTCGCCTACCCGCAGCTGGCGCTGGGTGGGGCCGCTGGCGTGCCCGTGTTGCTTGTGCTTGCTCATGTATGCCATCTAGGCGGTCGCGGGCGAATGCGCAACCATGCCTTTGCCAAGGCGGCCGTCGGGCGCTAAACCGGCGTCAGAAATCCGAGGAGG
>JALVEX010000398.1 GCA_027030435.1 Paracoccaceae bacterium | reverse complement strand
CAGCGGTTCCCGCGCCTGTTTCAGGGCCATGAAAGCATCCCCGGCCTCACCTGGCCCACAACCACCTTCAGCGATCGGATGAGTGTCTATCTTGGCGAAAGGCGCATCGATCTGATGCATCTGGGCCGTGCGCACACGGCCGGCGATATCGTGATTTACGTGCCCGATCAGAACGTGATGTTTACTGGCGATATCGTCGAATACCGCTCGGCCTGTTATTGTGGCGATGGCCATTTTCGCGATTGGCCCGGCACGCTCGATGCCATTCGCCGCTTCGATCTCGATGCCATAGCGCCCGGGCGCGGCGATGCGCTGATCGGCAAGGAGATGGTCAACAAGGCGCTTGATTGCACCGAGGATTTCATCCGCTCGACCTACCGCCCGGCCGCGCGCGTGGCGCATCGGGGGGGGAGCCTCAAGGAGGCCTGGGATGCTGTGCGCGCCGAATGCGATCCCAAGTTCGGCGATTATGCGATCTATGAGCATTGCCTGCCCTTCAACGTGGCGCGCGCCCATGATGAGGCACAGGGCATCGATACCCCCAGAATCTGGACAGCCCAGCGCGATCTCGAGATGTGGGAGGCGCTTCAGGGCTGACCCGGCAGAAAGGAGCCGCAAAGATGGCCGACAGGATATTCGAAATACCCCTCTATCCCTACAGTCGCAGCCGCGATCAGGATGCGAGCGCCCCGGTGCGCCATCCGGTGGTGATCGTCGGGGCGGGGCCGGTGGGGCTGGCGGCGGCCATCGATCTCGCGCTTCAGGATGTGCCTGTGGTGGTTCTCGATGATAACGACAAGGTTTCCTTCGGCTCGCGCGCCATCTGCTTTGCCAAGCGCCCGCTCGAGATCCTCGATCGCCTCGGCTGCGGCGAGGAAATGGCCGCGAAAGGGGTGCAATGGGATACCGGCAAGGTTTTCTGCCGCGATCGCGAGATCTATGCCTTCAGGCTGCTTGAGGAAGAGGGGCACAAGTTCCCCGCCTTCATCAACCTTCAGCAATATCACCTCGAGCGCTATCTGGTGGAGCGCCTGCGCGCGCTGCAGGCCGAAGGAAAGCCGGTGGATCTGCGCGGGAAGAACAAGGTGGATGCCATCGGCCGGCACGAAGATCACGTGACGCTGGAAATCACCACGCCCGAAGGCCCTTACAACCTCGAAGCCGAATGGCTGATCGCCTGCGATGGAGCCAATTCATCCATGCGCCGGATGCTGGGGATCGATTTCGTCGGGAAGGTCTTCGAGGATAATTTCCTGATTGCCGATGTGGTGATGGAGGCCGATTTCCCCTCCGAGCGGTGGTTCTGGTTCGATCCGCCTTTCAACCCGGGGCAATCGGCGCTTTTGCACAAACAGCCTGACAATCTCTGGCGCATCGATTTCCAGCTTGGCTGGGATATCGACCGGGAGAAGGAGCTTCGCCCCGAAAACATCGATCTGCGCCTGCGCGCCATGCTCGGCGATGATATCGAATATGAGCTCGAATGGTCCTCCATCTACACCTTCCAGTGCCGCCGGATGGAGAAATTCCGCCACGGCCGGGTTCTGTTTGCCGGCGATGCGGCGCATCAGGTATCGCCTTTCGGCGCGCGCGGCGCCAATTCCGGCTTTCAGGATACCGACAATCTGGCATGGAAGCTGAAACTGGTGCTGGAAGGCCATGCGCCGGAGGCCCTGCTCGAGAGCTACAACGAAGAGCGCGTGATGGCAGCCGATGAAAACATCCTCAATTCCACCCGCTCC
>JALVEX010000397.1 GCA_027030435.1 Paracoccaceae bacterium | reverse complement strand
CCCTGCGCCTTGCCAATCTCACCCATCTTCAGCATCCGATGTCGGTCGATCTGCATATCGATCAATGTGCATCGAAATCCCGCCTGGTGATCGCCCGGGTGCTTGGGGGGGCGGGCTACTGGCGCTATGGGCTCGAACAATACGCCGCCCGGCTGCATGAGGCCGGGGTGCCTTTCGCGGCCCTTCCCGGTGACGACAAGCCCGATGAGGAGCTGCGCGCCCTCTCCACCGTTGCGGGCGGGGATTACGATGCACTCTGGGCCTATATGGTGGAGGGCGGGCCGGAAAATGCCGCCCGCTTTCTCGAATATGCCCGCGCGATGCTCGATGGCGGCGAAAAGCCTGCCGCCGCCGCTCCCCTGCTGCGCGCCGGGCTTTACTGGCCGGGCGAAGGGGTGGTGGATCTCGAGGCCGTGCGCACCAAATGGCAGGAGAATGCGCCGGTGGTGCCGATCGTGTTCTATCGCGCGCTGGTGCAGGGTGCGGGGCTGCATCCGATCAACCGGCTCACCCGCGCGCTCCTGTGTCGCGGCCTCAATCCCCTGCCGGTATTCGTGGCATCGCTCAAGGATCCGGTATCCCAGGCAACGTTAGAGACGATCTTCAGCGCCGCGCCACCCGCCGTCATCCTCAATGCCACGGCGTTTGCCACCGGGGCCGGGCAGGGTGAATCCGCCTTCAATCCGCTGGCCTCCCCCGCCGCCAATCAGGCGCCGGTTTTCCAGATCGTGCTCGCGGCCTCCAGCGAAGAGGATTGGGAAAACGGCCAGCGCGGGCTGACGGGGCGCGACATCGCCATGAACGTTGCCCTGCCGGAGATCGACGGCCGCATTCTTTCCCGCGCCATCAGCTTCAAGGGCGAAGCCTATTTCGATGAGGCCACCGAATGCCCGATCGCCGCCTATCGTGCGCGGGGTGACAGGGTGGAATTCGTCTCTGATCTTGCCAAAAACTGGGCAACATTGCGCGCCATGCCGCCCGAAAAGCGCCGTGTGGCGCTGGTGCTCGCGAACTATCCCAATAAGGATGGGCGGCTCGCCAATGGCGTGGGGCTCGATACGCCCGCCGCCACCGTTCATGCGCTGCGGGAATTGGCGAAAGCGGGCTATTCAGTCTCTGATCCGCCTGAAAACAGCGATGATCTGATGCGAAAGATCCTTGCCGGCCCCACCAACTGGCTGACGGATCGCGCGGCCCGCGAAGGCGGCGTGCAGCTTTCTCTGGCGGATTATCTCCTGAGCTACAATACGCTTCCCTGGGCGCTGCGCGAGGCGATGGAATCGCGCTGGGGTCCGCCCGAGGCGGACCCGTTCTTCACCGAAGGGCGCACCGATTGCGGGCATTTCTCGCTTTCGGTGCTGACGTTTGGCAATGTCACCGTCGGTATCCAGCCCGCGCGGGGCTACAACATCGATCCCACCGATACCTATCACTCCCCCGATCTGGTGCCGCCGCACAATTACCTCGCCTTCCATTTCTGGCTGCGCCATACATTCCGCGCCCATGCCATCGTGCACATGGGCAAGCATGGCAATCTCGAATGGCTGCCCGGCAAGGCGCTGGCGCTTTCGGATCACTGCTGGCCCGAGGCGGTGCTGGGGCCTGTGCCGCATGTCTATCCGTTCATCGTCAATGATCCCGGCGAGGGCACGCAGGCCAAGCGGCGCGCGCATGCCGTGATCGTCGATCACCTGACCCCGCCGCTCACGCGCGCCGAAACCTACGGCCCCCTGCGTGATCTCGAGGCGCTGGTGGATGAATATTACGAGGCCGCCGGGGTGGATCCGCGCCGCATCGAGCACCTCAAGCGCGAGATCCTGACGCTCACCCAGGCGACCGGCCTCGATCAGGATGCGGGGCTGACGGGGGATGACGAGGAAGGCGATCTCGCGAAGCTCGATGCCTATCTCTGCGATCTGAAGGAAGCCCAGATCCGCGATGGCCTGCACATCTTCGGCCAATCTCCCGAAGGGCGCCTCGAGCGTGATCTTCTGGCCGCGCTGCTGCGCATCCCGCGCGGGCAGGGGAAGGGGCGGGATGCCTCTCTCATCCGCGCGCTGGCCGAGGATTTCGGCCTTGATTTCGATCCGCTCGATTGCGAGATGCCAGCCCCCTGGACAGGCTCTAAACCTGCAGAACTCATGCAAATCTGCGATGATCCCTGGCGCAGCCAGGGCGATACGGTGGAGCGGCTGGAGCTTCTGGCCTTGAAGCTTCTGGAAGCGGAGGGCTGCGCTCCCGGGGAAAAAAGCGCGGCCGTTCTCGCCTTTGCCCGCGAACAGCTGCTGCCCACCCTGCGCAGATGCGGCCCCGGCGAAATTTCCGGGCTCATGAGCGCGCTTGATGGCCGTTTTCTCGCGCCCGGCCCCTCCGGCGCGCCCACCCGCGGGCGGCTCGACGTGCTGCCCACCGGGCGCAATTTCTACAGCGTCGATTCCCGCGCCGTGCCCACGCCCACCGCCTGGGCGCTGGGCTGGAAATCGGCAAACCTGCTGATCGAAAGGCACCTGCAGACGGAAGGCGACTGGCCTCGCGCCATGCTGGTCACCGCCTGGGGCACCGCCAACATGCGCACCGGGGGCGACGATATCGCCCAGGCGCTGGCGCTGATGGGCGTGCGCCCCACCTGGGACAGCGCCAATCGCCGCGTGACCGGCTTCGAGATCATGCCGCTTTCGGTGCTGGGCCGCCCGCGTGTGGATGTGACCCTGCGCATCTCGGGCTTCTTCCGTGACGCCTTCCCCCAGCTGATTGCGCTGGTGGACAGCGCCGCGCGCGCCGTGATGGCGCTCGATGAGCCCGAGGATCAGAATCCGGCCGCCGCCCGCTTCCGCGCCACCGGCGAGGCGCACCGGGTGTTCGGCGCCAAGCCCGGAGCCTATGGCGCCGGCCTTCAGGCGATGATCGACGAGCGCCTCTGGGCTTCGAGGGCGGATCTGGCCGAGGCCTACCTTGAATGGGGCTCCTATGCCTATGGCAAGGGCAGCGAGGGTGAAAAGGCCCGTGCGGCGTTTGAAACCCGTCTGCGCGAGGTGGAGGCGATTGTCCAGAATCAGGACAACCGCGAGCATGATCTTCTCGACAGCGACGATTACTACCAGTTCGAAGGCGGCGCGGCGGCGGCCGTGGCCACTCTTCAGGGCCGCGATCGCCCCGTCTATCACAACGATCATTCGCGCCCCGAACGCCCGGTGATCCGCACGCTGGACGAGGAAATCGGCCGGGTGTTGCGCGCGCGCGTCGTCAATCCGAAATGGATCGAAGGGGTGAAGCGCCACGGCTACAAGGGCGCCTTCGAGATTGCTGCGACGGTCGATTACCTCTTCGCCTTCGCCGCCACCACCAACGCGGTGAAAAATCATCACTTCGATCTGGTGCATGCGGCTTTTCTCGAGGATGAAGAGACGAGGCGCTTCATCGAGGAGCATAATGCGCCCGCCCTGAAGGAAATCGCGGAGCGGCTGAAGGAAGCGATTGAGCGTGGCCTGTGGCGACCGAAATCGAATTCTGCCGCCGCGCTGATCGAAAGCCTCGTTTGATAAGGCTTGCAGAGCCCCGATTTCGAGCCTTCGCTTGCATTGAAGAAAAAAATGGTGCCGCTGAAGGGACTCGAACCCCCGACCCACGCATTACGAATGCGTTGCTCTACCAGCTGAGCTACAGCGGCATCGCGGTGCTTTTATACGCCTTTTTTTCGAAACGGTAGCCCTATTTTTCCTTTTGTTGCTCCCCGCCGAGCGCCACGACCTCGCCTTCGAGAACGGGGGGATCGCCCTTGGTGGATTCGGTTTCCTGTGTTGCCGCGCCCTCATCCGGGTGGTCAGCGCCTTCTTTGGCAGCGCCGCCACCGGCTTCTTCTGTTTCGGCCGCCGCCTCTTCGCTTTCCCCGGTGGTTTCCTCGGATCCGACAAGCAGAGGCAGCATCTCGGCCGCGCCCGGAAGTCCCTGCGCCGTTTCATCGGGCTGGCGCCAGCTCAGGGTATCGAAGCTGCCGCAATTGGCGCAGATGGGGGCCCATTCGGAGTGCACCGTCTGGCACTTCTCGCACACCCATTGCGGCCCGCGCGGCGCGGCGAGGGCCTTCGCAAGCCAGGCACGGACAACGGCATCATCGGATCCCTGGCCGCGTTCGATCGCGGCGAGCAGGGTGAGCACCCTCGCGCTTGGCTCCTTCTCGGGGAGATCGCCGAGCGCGGCCCGCGCTTCGGGGTATTTGCCGGCCGCAAGATTGAGTTCGGCGAGAAGCATTTTCGTCTCGGGGTGATCGGGGTTGATCCTGGTGAGGGTGCGAAAGCGCTTCAGGCGCTCTTCGGGCGTCTCGTCCGGCCGGATCTCGGCGAAAGCCGCTGCCAGATCCGGGTGGGGGTTGACGCTCCACGCCTTTTTCAGGATGCGGGTGGCGAGGCGGGGCTTGCCGGCCTCGATATAGCTTCTGGCCGCAAGAACGGCCGCGGGCACGAGATCTGGGGAAAGGCGGTTGGCCTCGATCGCCTCCTCGCGTGCCTCGATGCTCTTGCCCTCGGCCAGGATATCGCGCGCCTGCGAAAGCGCCAGCACCGCATCGCGGCGCTTGTAGACATCCCGTGGCAATGCGCCCGCCTTCAGCTTGGCGGCAAGCGTTTCGCGCGCGCCGGACCAATCGCCCTTCTCGGCCTGGAGCTTCAGCAAGGTATCGTGGATTTCCTGCTGGCGGGGCTTCAGGGCAAAGGCTTTCCGCGCAAGCAGGAGAGCGGTATCGGTATCGCCTTCGTCGAGCTTCTGCTTCAGAAGCCCGCGGATGCCCACGAAGCGGGTTTTCTCGTCCTTCAGCAGATCCTTGTAAACCTCGAGCGCCTTCTGGCGATCGCCGGCCATCTCGGCAGCCTGGGCAAGGAGCAGATTTGTGATCTCCGGCTTTTGCAGCAGGCGGCGGGCCTTGTTGGCCTTGAGGAGAGCCGTGCGCCCTTCGCCCGAGGCGAGCGCCAGCATGCCATCGGCGAGCGCCTGATAGCCCTTGCGCTCGCGGTTGCGATCCAGGTAGCGCGAGATGGCCGTTTCATCCCCATTGAGGAATTTCAGCACGGCAATCAACAGCCCGGTGAGCTTGAGGACGATCCAGATCAGGAGCACGAGGAGAAGGGCGGCGATCACGGCCTGCAGGGGGCCGAGCGTGTATTCGGTGCTGCCGATGGTGAGGCGGATGCCGGTGCCGGCCTCCATCAGCCAGCCCGCCCCGAGAGCAAGCCCGGCGACGATGGCGATGAAGAGGAGGATCTTGATCAATGACCAGAGCATCATTCGCCCTCCCGTATCGCGGCGACAGCCTTTTGCAGCTCTTCCAGCGCCCGGATTACCTCGAGGCGCTCGCGGGCTTTGGCAATCCAGCTTTCCATTGCCGCCTTGCCGGGCTCGGGCAGGGCATCGAGAATGGCGAGCGCCTCCTCCAGATCGCCGGCCCTGAGAGCCGCCTCGGCGCGTGAAAGCACGGCATCGGGATCATCTCCCTCGCGCGGCTCGAGCGAACGCGGCGCGACCTGTGATTTCAGGAAGGCGCCGAGGCGCTCCACCGGAGAATCGGCCGGGGCCGCGCGCAGGGAGGCGGCGAGCGCGGCGCGTGCCATTTCGGGGAATTCCGCCTGCAGTTCGGCAAGCAGGGTGACCCCTTTTTCCGCCGCTTCCGTGAGCACGGGCGGGGGAGTGATTCCAAGCGTTCGCGAAATCGTGTCCAGCGCCTCGCGAAAGCCTCCGCCCGTCTCGATCGCGCCGCGAATGCGCGCGAGTGCTGATTCGGCCTCGGCCAGGGCGCTGCTTCTGGCCGTGCGTTCACTGATCTTCTCGGCCTGCGCCAGCGCCTCTGCGATCTTCTTCTCGATTTCGCGATCGAGCGCCTCGAATTTTCGGCTTTGCGCCTCGAGACGCTGGCGCAGATCTTCAATCTCCTGCTCGTATGCCGCCACGGCTGCGGCCACCGCCCCTTCGGCATCGGCAATCGGGCGCTTTTCGATCTCGGAAACCCGCTTCTCAAGGCTATTGATTCGCCCCGAGATTTCTTCCTGACGCGCGGCGATCGCCTTCATTTGCTCACGAAGATTCCCGGTTTCATTTCCGAGGCGCGAAAGCTCTTCGCGGATCTGCGCAAGCGCCTCGTCGAGGGCGGCATATCCTTCCTCGGCTTTCGCGATCTTCTCGCCTGCTTCAAGGCGCGTGCTTTCCAGCGCCTTGCGCAGCTTGCCGATTTCCTCATCCTGCGTCCTGACGGCCGCCTGGATCTCGCCATCATCCGCCCCGCCGACAAGCCCGTACCACGCGGCACCATAGCCAAGCCCCGCCGCCAGAGCGCCACCGAGCACAAGCCCGATCGCGCCACCGCGCCGGGGGCTTTCTGCCTCGGGGGCTCGCGAATCGATGCTTTCAAGCCCGCTTTCGTCCAGCTGAGGTGTGCGCGCCTGGGCTTCGGCCTTTTCTGTTGAGGTATCCTCCGAGGGAGTTTGCGCGCTTTTCTCTTCGGCCTGCGGTTCCGTCATTTCCTTCGGGCCGGTGGCGGAATCGGCTTCGGATCCGGCGCTCTTGGCCCTGCTGGACGCCTTTCCTTTCGCCCGGGACGATTTTCCTGCTGCTGCCACTTTATCCTTCCCCCTCTTCAAACCTGCCAACGGTCCGCTTCCGGGCCCGCGCAAACATGATCGGTCGCCCGACAGTAGCTGTGCATCTTCCGCCCTACAAGCAAGGCCTCATGCGTCCAAAAGCCCCGCAATGGCGGCGATCATCGCTTCTGCATTCGGCTCGCGCGCAACAGCGGCCACATCGAGCCCCGCACCCCGCACCACCTCTGCCACCGCCTCGCTCATGGCAATCATGCATACCGATGTTTGGCCCCGATACCCGGCTTCCCCGACGAATAGCGCGGCACTGCGCGGCGAGAAAAGGGGAACAAGCACCTGCCTTTCACCCTCAAGGAGGCGGCGGGCCTCCGGGGCAAGGGGGAGAGGCTTCTGGCGATAGGCGATACGCTCCTCTGCCTCGAGGCCTGCCGCGCGCAGCCTTGCTGCAATATCACCGCGCGCATGGCGGCCCCGTAAATGAATGAGCGGCCCGGCCGGCCCTGCGGCGATGATCGCTTCGGTCAGCCGCTCCGCATCGCCGCCGCCGATATGCACTTCGAAACCGGCCGATTTCGCCACCTCTCCCGTGCGCGGCCCCACGCACCAGGCCATTCGCTCCTTTGCCTGCTTTTCCCGCGCAAAGGCCAGAACGCCGTTTTCGGAGGTGAAGATCAGGCCGGCGCCATCCGGTATCGGCGCCGGATCGGGGATGAACTCGATCTCGAACAGCGGCGAAATCAGGATTTCCACCCCGTCGCCAAGCTGCTTGCGCAGGCTTTCGGCAAAGCGCTCCGCCTGCCGCCTGGGGCGGGTCAGCAATATGACGGGGCGGGATGAGGGCATATCTTGCCTTCGCGCTATTGTCGGGCTTTGCCAAAGGGTGTTACCCCTCGCCAAAGCGCAAGGCAACGGCGATGAACAGCGAAAAGACCCTCACCATCCTCGGCATCGAGAGCAGCTGCGATGACAGCGCGGCCGCGATTGTGCGCCACCGGCCGGGCGCGGCGCCCGAGATACTTGCTTCCGTCGTGCGGGGGCAGGCGGAGCTTCACGCGGATTTCGGCGGGGTGGTGCCCGAGATCGCCGCGCGTGCCCATGCCGAGAAGCTCGATCATTGCGTGGAGGAGGCGCTGACGACGGCATCGCTCGGGTTTGGCGATCTCGATGCCATCGCCGTCACGGCCGGGCCGGGGCTGATCGGTGGGGTGCTTTCAGGCGTGATGCTCGCCAAGGGAATGGCGGCGGGGGCCGGCCTGCCGCTTATCGGCGTCAATCATCTGGCGGGCCACGCGCTCACGCCACGGCTTACCGATCAGGTGCCGTTTCCCTATCTGATACTGCTGGTTTCGGGGGGGCATTGCCAATTCCTGCTGGTGCGCGGCGCGGAGGATTTCACCCGCCTTGGCGGCACGATCGATGATGCGCCCGGCGAAGCGTTTGACAAGACGGCCCGTATCCTCGGCCTGCCCCAGCCGGGCGGGCCGGCGGTGGAGCGCGAGGCCGCGAGCGGGGATCCGCGCGCTTTCGATCTGCCGCGCCCCCTTCTTGATCGCCCTGGGTGCGATCTTTCCTTTTCCGGGCTCAAAACGGCGGTATTGCGCGCGCGCGATCGGATTGTGGCCGATCATGGCGGCCTGCCTAAAGGAGCACGCGCCGATATATGCGCATCCTTTCAGGCGGCTGTCGGGGATGTGCTTGCACAAAAGAGCCGGCGCGCGCTGGAAATCTATCTTGAAGAGGCTCCGCGAGAGCCCATCTTTTCCGTGGCTGGCGGTGTGGCGGCCAACAGCGCGATCCGCGCGAGGCTCGAGGCCGTGGCGCGGGAGGCCGGGGCGCGTTTCCTCGCCCCGCCGCTTGCGCTCTGCACGGATAACGCCGCGATGATCGCCTGGGCCGGGATCGAGCGCTTCCGCCTTGGCAGGCGCGATGATCTGGCGCTTCAGGCGCGCCCACGCTGGCCGCTTGATGAAAGCCGTCCGGGGATGCTGGGCGGCGGGAAGAAGGGAGCGAAAGCGTGAAGGATGGCATTTCGATACTTGGGGCAGGGGCTTTCGGAACGGCTCTGGCGATCTCGCTTGCGCGGCGGGATCGCGAGGTTTTCCTCTGGGCGCGGGACGAGGCCCATGCCCAAGAGATGCAGAAAACGCGCGAGAATGCCCGCCGCCTCAAGGGCATCAAGCTGCCCGAAGGTATCACGCCCACCCCTGATCTGCGCCTTGCGGCTCTCGATGATACAATCCTTCTTGCCATGCCGATGCAGGCGCTCGGTGGCTTTCTCGAGCGCCATGCCGCTTTGCTCGATGGCCGCCGCCTCGTTACCTGCTGCAAGGGGATCGATCTTGCGACCGGTCGGGGGCCGGCCGAGATCATCGCTTCCCATTGCCCGCGCTCACCCGTCGCGGTGCTGACGGGGCCGAGCTTTGCCGCCGATATCGCCCGCGGCCTGCCCACGGCGCTTGCCCTTGCCTGCCGGGAGGAAGCGATCGGCAAAGAGCTCCAGGAAAAGCTCACAACCCCCAATATCAGGCTCTATCTGGGCACGGATGTGCTCGGCGCGGAGCTTGGCGGGGCGCTGAAGAACGTGATCGCCATCGCCTGCGGCGGGGTCATGGGCATGGGGCTCGGTGAAAGCGCCCGCGCGGCCTTGATGACGCGCGGCTATGCCGAAATGGAGCGCTTCGCCCTCGCGCTGGGCGCACAGGCGGCAACCCTGAGGGGCCTTTCGGGCTTTGGCGATCTGGTGCTCACCTGCACCTCGCCGCAATCACGCAACTATTCCTTCGGCGAGGCCATTGGCCGGGGCGAGGATTTTCCGGCCGGCGTCACGGTGGAAGGCACGGCAACGGCAGAAGCCGTTTCCACGCTGGCCCGAAAGATAGGCGTCGACATGCCGATCACCGATACCGTTACCGCGCTGCTCACCCGCCGCATCACCATGAACGAGGCCATGGAAAGCCTGCTTTCCCGCCCGCTCAGAAAGGAGTGACCCATGCCATACGCCATTATCGCTTACGACAAGCCCGAGAGCCTCTCCCTGCGCCAAGAAATGCGGGCGGCGCATCTTGCCTATGTGGCGGAAACCGGGATCGTGCAGATTGCCGGGCCGTTTCTGGATGAAAAGGGTGATATGTGCGGCTCGCTCGTTATACTCGATACCGAAACCCGCAAACAGGCCGAGCGCTGGGCGGAGGGTGATCCCTACGCGCGAGCCGGGCTTTTCGAGCGGGTCGAGATACGGGCCTGGAAGAAGGTGATAGGCTGATGGCTTACTGGCTTTTCAAATCCGAACCCACCACATGGAGCTGGCAGGATCAGCTTGCGAAGGGCGATGAGGGAGAGGAGTGGGATGGTGTGCGCAATTATCAGGCGCGCAATTTCATGCGGCAGATGAAGGTGGGCGATCGCGGCTTCTTCTATCACTCGCAAAAGGAGAAGGCGATCGTGGGGATTGTCGAGGTGATCCGCGAGGCGCATCCCGACAGCACCACGGACGATCCCCGCTGGGAAGCGGTGGACGTGAAGGCCGTCTGTACCTTGCCGCGCCCTGTCACGCTTCGGGAAATCAAGGAAGATCCCCGCCTCTCCGGCATGATGCTGGTGCGCAATCCGCGTCTTTCCGTACAGCCGGTGACGGAGGAGGAATGGCGGATCATCTGCGAGAAGGCCGGGTGCGATGAATGCGGTGAATGAGCCGCGGCATCGGCAGGCGTTTTGCCTTGTTGTGCCGGCCGGATGCGCCTCGCCTGGCGCCGTGTGTTGACAAAAAAGATGGAGGGCCCCGACCCCCCGAGACCCTCCATCACCCCACGTGCTCCCTCAGCACCACACGCGTATCTGAAAAGGTCTCGGCCGTCCTGGCCCGTTGAGATCGAACTTAGGCCGAGTGAGAGATTTAGGCAAACGGGAAGTGTAGAAAACTTTGCTCAAATGCGGGCTACCCGAAATGCGAAGCGCCCCTGCCGGGGCAGAGGCGCTTGCGGAATCGGTATGGCAGGGATCAGCCGTAAACGGATTCCTTGCCGAAATGCTTCACCAGCATGTAATAGACCACGGCGCGGTACTTGTTGCGCTCCGATTTGCCATAGGCATCGAGCACCGATTTGATCGCATCCATCAGCTCCGGGCTGTCCGGGAGGCCGAGCTTCTTGATCAGGAAATTTTTTTTCACCGTCTCGAGCTCGTCGGGCTGGCTTGCGGCAACTGTCGAGGCATCGGCGTTGTAGATCGCCGGGCCGCAGCCGATGGTGACCTTCTTCAGAAGATCCATGTCGGGCTCCACGCCGAGCTTGTTTCTCAGATCATCGGCGTATTTGGCGATCAGTTCGTCTCTTTTACCCATAAGTGTTACTCCCACCTAATTTGTCCGGAGCCGGGCTCCGCTTTACCGGGCCCGAAAGGGCCTCGCCGGCAACCTAAAGCGAAATCGCCCGAGAACAAAGAAATTTTCATCATGCTGAATTTCAGAGGGTATTCCGGGCAGTTTTTCCCTCTTTCAGGCTTTCTCGCCAGTTGTGGATGCGGATTGAAGCGGTATTTCGCCGGTTTCTCGCGCGGCGTGTGTTTCCTGATTGATTTTTGATGTATTTCGGCCAAAGTTCTGCCCAAATCTGATGTCACCAAGCAGCTTGGGGGGCGAAAGCCAGAGGTCTGCGAGGATGAACGGAAAATCAATGTTGAGCCTCGTGCTCTTTGCGGCAATCCTTGTCTTTGCCGAACAGGCGAGTGCCTGTGTGCGGGCATCTGTGCCGGGCGCGGATGCGATCATCGATCCCGCCAAGCGAATCAACCAGAAATTGTTAACGCGCGCCATCTTGAGCGAAGTGAACTATGAGCGCTGCAAGGCTGGGCTCGCGCCGCTCACGCCGGAAAATGCCCTTGTGCGTATTGCCGAAGGACACAGCAAATGGATGGCGAAGGCGCGCAATGTTTCGCACAAATCCACCATCGCCGGGCGGAGATCTCTCAGGGCACGCATCAAAAGCACGGGCATCAGGATCCGCACCGGGGCGGAGAATATCGGCATGGTTCACCGTTTCCGGATTGATCGGATCAGATTCCGCATCCGCAGTGCAAGCAGCTGTCATTTCGAGACATTTTCCGGCAAGCGGATCCCGCCGCACAGCTATGCAAGCCTTGCGCGCACGGTTGTGGGCTACTGGATGGCATCCCACGGGCACCGGGCGAATATCCTCAATCGCGATGTGCAAAAGATGGGCACGGCCGCGGCTTTTGACAGGAGCGCAGAATATTGCGGTGCCTATTACATCACCCAGGATTTTACCGGCTGAACTGGCGCGAACTGGCCACAGAGCACCGATTCTTGCAAATAAACAGTGCAAATTCGGTATTTTGTGGTTACGATCGGAAACGATGTAGCGCAGAAAGCGCTCGTGCCAGATGAAGTCACAAGGAGTTACGACATGAAAAAACTCAAGCTTCTCACCGCCGCGACGGCAATCGCCGCCTGTGCTGCCACATCTTCTTTTGCCGGTGGTGCCGGTGCTCCGGTGATCGAGGATGAGGTTTTCGTCGAGCCGGAGGCGCCCGCAAGCTCTCTTGGAGGGGCGGGTGTTGCGGCAGCCGTGATCGGGGTGCTGCTGATCGGCGCGGCTATTTCTTCTTCCAGTTCGTCCAACTGATTTCCGAGCGCCCGCTGGAAGCGGCGTGAAGGCATCGAAGAAAATTCTGGGGATGGCGGGCAATCGGCCCGCCGTTTCTTTATCCGGTTTCGTCTGGTTTCAAGGCGATGCCGCGGTTTCTGTCAGCGTGCTGCGGTGTAATGCCCTTCGCAGGGCTTCGTTCGTCAGCGGCTTGGGCAGAAAGATCACATCATCGTAATAGCCGCTTGCCCGGATCTGGCGCGCTGTCGTCCGCCCGGATGTTACGATTATGAGGGGCGGCGGAGTGCATGACAGCGCGCGTCTGACAATATCCCACCCGGAACGTCCGCCATCGAGGTGAATATCCGTGACCAGAGCATCGAAAGGCTCTTCGTCATCCAGCATTCGCAATGCCTCTTCCCATGTCCGGGCTTCGATCACCTCATGGCCCAAGGCGGTGAGGATCCGGTTTGCATGAGCCATGGCATCCGGCTCATCCTCGGTGAGAAGAATGCGCATCGGCTTGGCTGTTGCCCCTGCCCCGCAGGCTTCTGAAGGGGCATCCGACCGGGCAAGCGGCAAGGAAAGGCGAACGGTTGTGCCTTCTCCGGGCGTGCTTTCAATGTGAAAATCTCCCCCTGATTGGGTGATGAACCCATATACGCTTGACAGGCCGAGGCCTGTTCCGCTGCCATCGCTGCGGGCAGTGAAGAAGGGCTCCATGGCGCGCTGGAGCACGGGGGCATCCATGCCACAGCCCGTATCGCTGATCTCGATCACGGCCATCCCCTCGCCCTCCTTTCTCAGCGTGATGCGGATTTCTCCCTCCCCTTCGATCGCCTGGTTGCTGTTGAGGCACAGATTGAGGATTGCGCTTTCAAGCTGGCCCGGATCGATGCAGGCATGGAGCGGCTCTTCGCTCGGCGTGATCCGCAGCCGGACCTCTTCCTTCAGCCCGATCGCGACAAGATCTTCCAGCCCCTGCACCAATCCGTTGAGTTCGGTGCGCTCCGGTGTCAGCCTCTGTTTGCGGGCAAAGGCAAGCAGACGGTGGGTGAGGGAGCTTCCGATCTCGAGCGCGCTGGAGATTCGCTGGCGTATGGCGGAGGTGTCCTTTTCCCGGCTCCTCGTTTCCAGCAGGTGAAGATTGCTGGAAATCGTTCCAAGGATATTGCCGAAATCATGCGCGACCTCCCCCGTCACCTTGCCCAGGGCTTCGATCCTTCTGATCTGGCCGAGCCGCTCCTCGATCCTGTGGCGCTCGGTCGAATCCGAAAACAGCCACACTTCCCCGCCGTCAGGAAGCTGCGATGCCCGCACTTCGACCACATCGCCATTGGGGCTGTGCAACTCTGTTCTCGGGCGGAACTGCCGCCCAAGGGCAAAGCGGCGGGCGTCTTCTGCGAAGGGGGAGCGTGCCAGCAGTTCGCGGATGTCTGCCACCCTGAGAGGCTCTGCATCTTCTGGCAGGCGGAGAACCTTTTTCAGGCACGGGTTCGCGGCGGTGATCCTGCCTGTTTCGTCAAGGATGGTCACGCCATCGGTGATGTTTTCGAATATGCGTTCGAACAACAGATTGCGCCGTTTCAGCTGCCTGTTGCTGCGATCGAGCCGCAGCGCGTTGGCACGAAAGACACGGAAGGCCTGCAGAAGTTTGTCAATCTCATCCATGCCGCCGCGGGGCCGCGGCAGCGCGGTGCTGCGATCCCCTCTGGCGAGCCTCTCCATCGCGGTTGAAATGGCCCGGATATTTCCGGTGACATATCCTGATACATAGAGCGCGGAAAACAGGGCGAGCAGGGCACTGCCAAGCCCGACGGTAAGAATGGTAAGCTTTGCAATACCGATTGCCGTTGCAGTTTCGCGCCGCCTCTTTGAAAGCAGCGCCTCCGAGGCTTTCGCCTGCCTCGTTGCCATTTCGCTGATGAGCCTTGATTGATGGCGGATGTGAAAAAGCGCGCCCTGGGCGAAGATATTCTGATCGAGTTCTCTGCGGCGCACTGCGAAAAGGCTTTGCGGCCCGGTCGCAATCGTCTGCATTTCATCCATATATTTGCGCAGCGGGCCATTTGAGGCGCTGCTGACAAGAAAGCTGCGTGCATGGCGGGAAAACTGGCGATTGTATTCGCCAAGGCCCGGCAGGCTGTCAACATAGGCCGCCCCAATCAGGGCATTCGCCGCTTTTTGCAGGGTGAGCCAGGCATGGCGTTCCTCGGCAGGCTGGAAGGGATCGTTGGTCTTGCGGCTGAAAAGCCGCTCCAATTGACGCAACCTGGCGCGGTATCTGATGGTTCTGTCTCGCTGGGCATCGAGCATGTCGGCTGCACGCATGAGATCGCGAAGAGCCGATTTCATGCCGTTGAGCGTCTGGAAAACCGATTCTTCACCATTCCGGCCGCTGAAGGATCCTCTGCCTCCGCCATCTGCCCACTGCCGGGAGAGTTCGTTTATCTCGGCGATGAGATCGGTGCCTTCGGAACGTATCAGATAAGGTGAACGCAGGCCGAGAAGAAAGGGTGCCGAAGCCACGAGATCCGAAGAACGGCGCGAGAGATTGAGCGCGCGTGTGACCTCGTTCAGGGTCTGGCGATGGAGGGCTTCGAGCTTGGCATCGGCCCGTTCAAGCGCCTGCCATGAAAGCACACCCACGAGGATGGTGGCCATGGCCAGCAGCCCGAGGGAGAGCAGCAGGCGCTGGCGGATGCTGAGCCATCTGCCGCTTGCGCCGCCTGTGCGCATCAGGAAACATGCCCTTGCGGATCGGTTACGAAGATATAGCCCTGGCCGCGCCGTGTCTGGAGATGGACGGGTTTGGAGGGGGCCACCTCGATTTTCCGGCGCAGGCGAAGGATCAGCACATCGATCGTGCGATCGACATAATGGGAAAGATCACTGCCAAGCGCGGCCAGAAGCTCCGTGCGGGGGATGATCCGGTTCGGGTTGCGCAGGAAATATTCGAGCAGGCGAAATTCCGCATTGGTGAGCGGAATCACCGAGCCATCCGGCGCATAGACTTCCCGGCGCACGGGATCGAGCGTGTTGCCGCCAAAGGCGATGCCCCCATCCGGGCCTGCCGGCATCCGGTTTGTGGGATAGGGTGACGCATTGTAACGGCGAAGAACCGCGCGCAGGCGGGCGATGAGTTCGCGTGGGTTGAAGGGCTTCATCAGGTAATCGTCGGCCCCGGTTTCTAGGCCGACGATCTTGTCAACCACATCGCCAACGCCGGTGAGCATCACGATCGGCAGATCGATCCGGTTGCGGATGCTTATGGCCAGTGCGAGGCCGGATTCGCCGTTGAGCTTGAGATCGATGAGCGCCAGATCGACCGGCGGGGGATCGCCCATCTCATGGAATTCCTGGCTTCCTGAAAGAAGAATCGGATCGAAGCCGTTTTCCTTCAGCAGATCCGCCAGTGTCTCGCGCATGGCGGGATCATCATCCACAACAGCTATCCGAGGCCGGATGTCAGGCCCTGCGCTCATCATTTCCCCGTCAGGTTCGTTACATCATTTGGGCAAGAATAGTGCATTAGGCGAAAACCGCCAATTGTCATTTACGCTTTGTGGTCTGCCGTGGCATATTGGATCTGTGCGGGGAAACCCCATGCTTATGCAGTGAAATATTGTTAACGTAAATAACGTAATAATGCAGGAGTATTAACATTCACCCCCTCGCGCATCGGTTCTTGCGAGGCGTATCGTATTGGAAGACCACCCCCGGGGCAAATCTGCCTGCAACAAGACGGGTGGCATCAAACAGGGAGAAAGAAAGATGAAGAAAAGAAACACGCTGGGTGCGGCATTGATCGCAACGCTCCTTGCTGCAAATGGCGCGATGGCCGAAGAGCTGAGCATCGTGTGCAGCAACGAGCAGGATTGGTGCGACCTGATGACAAGCGCCTTCACCGAAAAGACGGGGATAGATGTTTCGATGGTGCGCAAGAGCACCGGCGAAACCCTGGCGCAGGTGCGCGCCGAAGCCGGCAATCCGAAGATTGATGTCTGGTGGGGCGGAACGGGCGATCCGCATCTGATCGCTGCCGCCGAGGGGCTGACACAGCCCTCCGGCGTGGATACTTCCGAGCTTCTGGGCTGGGCTCAGAAGCTGGCGGATATCTCCGGCGGACGCACCATCGGCATCCATCTCGGGGTGCTCGGCATCGCCTACAACGATGACGTGCTGAAGGAGAAAGGCATCACGCCGCCCGCCTGCTGGAAGGATCTCGCCGATCCGATGTACAAGGGCGAAATCCAGGTGGCCAATCCCAACAGCTCCGGCACCGCCTATACCGAACTTGCCACGCTTGTGCAGGTGTTTGGCGAAGACGAGGCCTTCAAGCTCTTGCGCGAGATCGGCAAGAACGTGAACCAATACACGAAATCCGGCTCCGCCCCCTCCAAGGCGGCCGCACGCGGCGAAACCGGTATCTCGATCGGCTTCGAGCACGACATGGTGAAACTGGCCAAGAAGGGCTTTCCGCTCAAGATCGTATCGCCCTGCGAGGGCACCGGCTATGAGGTGGGCGGCGTCAGCATCATCAGCGGCACGAAGCATCTGGATGCGGCGAAGAAGTTCGTCGAGTTCGCGCTGAGCGCCGAGGCGCAATCCCTCGGGCCGCAGGTGGGAGTCTATAACGTGCCCTCGAACAAGAACGCGACCCTGCCGCCGGAAGCGCCGGACCCCTCGACGATCAAGCTGATCGATTACGATTTTGCCACCTACGGCAGCACCGAAACCCGCGAGCGCCTGTTGAAGCGCTGGGACGAGGAAGTGAAGGACGCGGGCAACTAGCCCTCCCGCCGATGAGGCCGGATCAAATGGTCCGGCCTCTTGCGGAGCCTTCGTGATGAAGCGCATCATCTTCCAATGGATCGCCGTGGGGCTGGCCGGATTTTGCCTGCTGCCTTGGTATATGGTCGATGGCGGGTTCTGGTCATTTGGCTGGATAACCGACCCGGCATCGCCCGAAAATGCGCCCGCGCTGTTGCAGATCCTGCTCCACGGGCGCTGGTGGCTGGCGGGGGCCCTGCTTGCGCTGCTCGCGGCGGCTCTTGTGCAGCTCCTGGTGAAACCGCCTGTCCGGGCCGCGCGCCTCACGGCGGCCGTCGCGGCCCTCGGCCTTGGCTGGACAACGCTTCAGGGCCTCGTGATCGTGCGCCACGGGCCGCGCATTCTAAAGGATCTTCTCGCGGGCACGGCTGCCGAACAGGGCCAGATCGGCTTTGGCGCCGGCGCCGCGGTGACCCTTCTTGGCCTCCTTTTCGTGCTGACAACGGCCATATCGGGCATGGGCAAGGGGCGCGGGGATGCCTTCGTGACAGGCATGATCGGGCTTATCGTATCGCTTGTCGGTGTCTTCGTTTTCTACCCGGTGGCGCATATTCTGATCAGCGCCTTCCAGACATCCGCAGGCGCGTTCGAGCCGGGCCTTTTCATCCCGAGGTTCTTCAGCGCCGACATCTGGGGGATCGGTTGCCTCGTAGGGCAGGGGAGCTGCGGGCCGGCGATCAATTCGCTCATGCTGGCAATCGCCGCTGGCGTAGGGACAACAGCGCTGGGCCTTGCCTTCGCGCTCATCTTCACGCGCACCAATTTCGCTGCCAAGCCGCTCCTGCGGGTGCTGACCGTGATCCCCATCATCACCCCGCCTTTCGTGATCGGGCTGGCGCTGATCCTGCTTTTCGGGCGGGCCGGAGCGGCAACGGCGCTGTTTTCCGATCTCTTCGGAATCGAAAAATCCCGCTGGCTCTACAGCTTCTGGGGCATCTACATTGCCCAGCTTCTTTCCTTCACGCCGATCGCCTTTCTCGTGCTGATCGGGGTGGTGGAGGGGGTGAGCCCCTCGATGGAAGAAGCCTCGCAAACACTCAATGCCAACCGCTGGCAAACCTTCCGATATGTCTCGCTGCCCCTGATGCGCCCCGGGCTCGCTGCCGCCTTCCTGCTCGGCTTCATCGAGAGCCTGGCCGATTTCGGCAATCCCCTGGTGCTTGGCGGCAATTTCAACGTGCTCTCGACCGAAATCTACTTCTCCATCGTCGGCGCCGTGGCCAATCCGGCCCGCGCGGCCACGCTCGCCATCGTCCTCCTCGTGCTCACGCTTGGCGCCTTTCTGGCCCAGCGCAGATGGGTGGGCACGAAATCCTACGCCACCGTCACCGGCAAGGCGGATTCCGGTGCCCATGTGGCCCTGAGCCGGGGCGTCAAATGGGCCTGCTACCTGACCGCCCTTCCATGGGCCGCCTTCACGGCAATCGTTTACAGCATGATCATCTTCGGCAGCTTCGCGAAGCTCTGGGGCTATGACAACAGCTTCACGCTCGAGCATTACATCCGCGCCTTCGGCATGAAGCTGAAGAACGGCGCCCTCAAGCTGACCGGCGTTGCGTGGGACAGCTACTTCACCACTCTCGAGATCGCCTCCATCGCCGCGCCTCTCACCGCGCTTGTGGGGCTGGCCACGGCCTATCTGCTGGTGCGCCAGAATTTTCGCGGCAAGGATGCGTTCGAATTTTCCACCATGCTGAGCTTCGCCATTCCGGGCACGGTGATCGGCGTAAGCTATGTGCTGGCGTTCAACTTTCCGCCCATCGAGCTGACCGGCACCGCGCTCATCCTCATCATCGTGTTCGTTTTCCGCAACATGCCTGTTGGCGTGCGGGGCGGAATCGCGGCCATGAGCCAGCTTGACAAGAGCCTCGATGAAGCCTCGATCACCCTCGGCGCCAACAGTTTCACCACGGTGCGCCGGGTGATCGCCCCTCTCATGGGCCCGGCGATGGTGGCCGCGCTTACCTACAGCTTCGTGCGTGCGATCACTTCGGTTTCCGCGGTGATCTTCCTCTATACCGCCAAACACAACATGGCGACGACCTTCATCGTCGGGCGGGTGGAAAACGGCGATTACGGCCTCGCGATCGCCTATTCGGCCGTGCTGATCGTGACCATGCTCGCAGTGATCATGGCCACGCAGTTCCTTTTCGGGAGGCGCCGGCTGCGGCGGGAAAACCGGATCGAGCCGGTTGCTGCGGGGAGGGCCTGAGCGGTGCAGACAGCGGGAGAAAAGGAAATGGGTGAGAAGCCGGAAAAGGGCTCTGTCGTGTTCGAGGATGTGGTGAAGCGCTACGGCGAGGTCACCGCATTGAAGAAGCTCTCGCTTTCGATCGAGCCCGGGGAGCTCGTCACCCTGCTCGGCCCCTCGGGCTGCGGCAAGACAACCACCCTGCGCCTGATCGCGGGGCTCGAATCCGCCACCGAGGGGCGGATCCTGATCGGCGGCGAGGACGTGACCCATCTTTCCGCAACCTACCGCAAGGTCTCGATGGTGTTTCAGTCCTATGCACTGTTCCCGCACATGAGCGTGATCGAGAATGTGGCCTACGGGCTTACGGTGAGCGGCATCCCGAGAGAAAAGGCACACGCGAAGGCCGAGGAGGGGCTCGAGATGGTGGGGCTCAAGGGCTTTGGCCAGCGCCTGCCAAGCGAGCTTTCGGGCGGGCAGCAACAGCGCGTGGCCGTTGCGCGGGCCATCGTTCTCGAGCCCGAAGTGCTGCTCCTCGATGAACCACTTTCGAACCTCGATGCAAAGCTGAGGCGCCGCGTTCGCGAGGAAATCCGCCAGATCCAGCAGGATCTCGGCCTCACAACCGTTTACGTGACTCATGATCAGGAAGAGGCGATGGCCGTTTCCGATCGCATCATCGTCATGCGCAATGCCGAGATCGCTCAGGCGGGCACGCCGCACGATCTTTACGAGCGGCCGAACTCGGCCTTCATTGCCGATTTCATCGGCGATGCGAACCTTGCCGATTGCGAGGTGATTGCGGCGGAGGAGAGTGAAACAAAGCTGAACCTTGGCGGGCGCGAAATCACGCTTCCCCATGGCGCGGCCATTACCGGCCCCGCGCGGCTCGTGCTGCGGCCCAATGATCTTGCGCTGACCTCCGAGCCCGGACCGCTGGCCTTTCCCGCCACGGTTTCCTATGTGGCCTATCTCGGCAATCAGATCCAATACACGGTGCAGAGTGAATTTGGCGAAATATTCGTGATTTCACCGCCGGTAGCGCAGCCCTTTGGCGTGGGGGATCAGGTGTTTGTGGAGATCGATCCGCAAAAGGCGCTCCTGGTGCCTGACGAGCCGGTAGGCAAGTGAAACGCGATCCATGACACATGTTGTGGGAAAGCGAAAATCATATGCCGCATATTGCGTTTTGGGATGCGTTTCCAGGCACGCCGTGCTATGTAGCAGGAAAAGAAGAAAAGGGCAGGTGAGCCGTGAAGCCTTGCAATGCGAGAACATGCACCATTCTTGGCGCATCCGTGGCGTTTGCCGCATCGGCTACGGCCCCGGTGGCTGACGGCCTGATATCCGCAGGCACGAATCTTTACGGCAATCCGGGCCTTGTGGACATGCCGACGGCGGACAGTGCGCCCGATGCCAACCTTTCCTTCACCTCGGCCCATTTCGGCAATACCTCCCGCAACACGCTCACCTTCCAGATCACGCCCCGCCTCTCCGGCAGTTTCCGCTATTCGGCGCTGCGCGGATATTACCCGCCGGGTTTTCCCGATGGCACCACGCTCTATGATCGCAGCTTCGATCTGCGTTTCCGCATTGTGGATGAGGCCCGCGAAGGGCTGCGCCCCGCCATCGCCATCGGGCTTCGCGATTTCATGGGCACCGGGGTCTATGCCGGTGAATATGTGGTTGCCACGAAATCCATCGGCGAGCGCCTGCGCCTTACCGCGGGCCTCGGCTGGGGGCGGCTTGGCAGCCGCGGCGGCTTTGCCAGCCCTTTCGGCGCGCGCCCGCCGCTCGATTTCGGAGAGGGTGGCAAGCCAAATTTCGATCAGTGGTTTCGCGGCCCTGTGGCGGCTTTCGGGGGCCTGAACTGGCAGGCGAGCGATAAGCTTACACTGAAGGCAGAGTATTCCTCCGACAAATACGAGGTCGAGAGCGCGCGCGGCGTATTCGATGCCCGGTCGCCTTGGAATTTCGGCTTTGATTACCAGATTCGCAAAGGGGTTACCCTTTCGGGCTATTACCTCTACGGCAATGAAATCGGCGCCTCGCTTTCTTTCGCGATCAATCCGCGCATATCCTCGGCCCCAAGCGGTAACGAGCCGGCGCCGCTGCCGGTGAAGCCGCGCGCCAGCGCATCCGCGCTCGGCTGGGATACGCAATGGGTGCAGGATACATCCACCAAAGCCGGGATCCAGCAGGCGGCCGCCGAAGCGCTGGCCAGGGATGGCATTTTTCTTTCCGCTATGGCGCTCCACCCCCGAACCGCCGAAGTGAGGATCGAGAATACCCGTTACATGGCCGAACCCGAGGCCATCGGGCGGACCGTGCGTGTGCTCACGCGTGCCCTGCCCGAAAGCGTAGAAACCATTACG